>JACRII010000017.1 GCA_016235875.1 Planctomycetota bacterium | reverse complement strand
ATTTAACGTGAAGGAAGTGGTAAATGAATGGCTGGATCAAACTATTCAAGGCGTACTCAAGAAGCGGTATTGCGTGGTTACCACCGACAATCTTACCTGCCTCATTTCCTACGACATTTCAGCAAAAAAATGGTATTTTGACGAGGTCAAGTGTTAAATTATTTAACATCGTTTATTATTGTATATTCTATGATAAGTCTGTTTATTGTCTTATAAGCCGATGGTACATTCCAGGTAGCCCCCCTTAGCAAAGGGAGATAAGAGGGTTATGTTTTTTTCTTGTGATTATGCAACCCACTTATTCTCCATTTTCTAAAGGGGATTTTATGGTTAACCCTGACTTAAAACCCGCATAAACAAAACGATACTTCCTATTCATTTTCCTTCGATATTTAATGACTTAAAGTTTTGTTTTTAATCTGACGTGTATTTAATTATAATATCTCGAAATATTGTATACAGCCGTATACAAACAATGATAGTCTATAAACTGTGTAGCATCATTACAATTCATAAACAAGGAGGTACTGTGCAGATTAGAAAATCTACCAATATCAGAAGACAGCAGATTGTAAATATTATACGAAGGATTATTTCTACGAAAGGCATTGAATACGTCACCTTAAGCGAAATAGCTAAACGTACAGGCACTACCAGAGGGGCGATTTACCGGCATTTTAAGAGCAAAAGAGACATATTGAGTTTGTTGATCAATAATATTGAAGAGACACTCATGGAAGCTGTAGATAAAGCAATAATTGATAAAGATCCGGTTCAAAATCTAAAAAACATCTTGCTTGCCCAGCTTATTTTGGCAAAAAACCGCCGCAAAACATCTTTTGCTGTAATGATGGGAGCCATGCAGTTCAGCGACATTGTGATAAGAAGAAAGATACTGCGGCTTATTCAGAAGTATTTAACAAAGATAGAAAATTTACTTATTAGCGCTGGAAAGTTAGGACTTATTAATAAAAATATTAATTGCAATATGGCTGCTGTTGCCTTTATGGGACTCATTCAGTCTACTGTCACCGTGTGGTCTTACAAAAATTTCAATTATGTGCCGCAGAAAATACATGCGGAACTGTGGAATATCTATAAACAGGGAATATGTGTATAACTTGCAAGGTTTTGTAATGGTTAAAAACCTTAATTTTTTAGACTTAAATAAAAATATTGATATAATCAGTATGAGTTCTATGGCAAAAGATAAAGAGTTGGAGATATTAAAATGTTTTCATTGTGGCAAGTCATATCATCTTGATGAATACAACCAGACAAGAAGCATGACATGCTCTGGTTGTGGTATGGAGATGGTTCCTTTAATAACTGAAAAAATAAGGGAAAGGGATACGAAAGGATTTTGCATATTGTTGGGATATTTTGCGATTGTTGCACTCCTGGGAGCACTGGGCGGCATTATGATGGTGCATGGATGGAACTTCTGGGTTACATTTTCGATTATAGGTGGAATCATCTATTTCGTGGGTAAAATATTTATAGGTAAATACAAAATCAGTGAATATGGAGAGTATTTATCGAATGAAAAATTATCAGAACATCCGGGGATCGAATGTGTAACAAATTTTGATCGTTTGGTTCTTGATGCGATCCATGAGTTGCCCCAGGGTTTAAAGAATCGTTTGTCAAACGTGGCTGTTATAGTGGAGGATAAACCAAGTAGTTCTGTATTAGAAAAATTGAGACTGGTGCCAAATACCCTGTTAATGGGGGTATTTCAGGGTGTACCGCTGAATAAAAAGAGCGTGTGGCATTCTGGTACGCTGCCAGAAAGGATTACGATATATCAAAGAAATATCGAAGCCATCTGTCGTTCAGAAGAAGAAATTAAGCGTAGAATAAAAAATGTGGTACGTCATGAGGTGGCGCATTTTGTCGGGTTTACAGAGGAAGAAATAAAGGAAATGGGGTATTAAAGATAAAGGATAAAAGTCGAAAAAGGAGATACGTATATGGCAGAGACGCATTCATTTGATATTGTTTGTAAAGTAGAAATGCACGAAGTTCATAACGCAGTTGACCAGGCGAAAAAACAACTTGCCGTGCGATATGACTTCAAAGGAAGCAAGTCGTCCATTACTTTAAATGCTGACGATTCTATAACGCTAATTGCCGATGATGATTACAAAATGGGGAGTTTAACGGAGATAGTAAAAGAAAAACTCGCAAAGAGGAACATACCAATAAAGGCGTTGAGTTTTGGAAAGGTTGAAAGTGCGCTGGGCGGCAGCATACGGCAGGTTATTACCTTTCAATCGGGTATCCCAATGGAAAAGGCCAAAGAAATCGTCAAATTTATCAAGGGTTTAAAGCTCAAGGTACAGGCGCAAATTCAGGAAGACAAAGTGCGTGTTTCTGGGCAAAAGATAGACGACCTCCAGGCAATTATGAAGGCAGTTAAAGACCAGGATTACGATTTCGCCATGCAATTTGTTAATTACAAGTGAAATTCCACATGCCTTTTGCCAGTGGAATTTCAGTATCTTTTTTCTGTTAGCCTCTGCTGCTCATAAATTAAATTGAGCAGTTCGTGCGCATCACGGTGGTTTGGATCTATTGACAAAACCAATTTTGTTATTTCGAGGGCTTGATCCAGTTGCTTGTTGTTAAAGTATGCAGTGCCTAAATTGTAATATGCATCTATGTAACGATTATTGTATTTGACCGCCTTTAAACACTCCTGTATTGCCTTTTCATAAAGCCCTTTTCTTATATATGTAGCCCCAAGGTTATTATAGGCATCGGCATAATCGGGTTTGTTTGCAACGGCATTATTAAACTCATCTATAGCCAGATCCAGATAATTAGATTTGGCGTACAAGACGCCGAGATTGTTATGGGCATAAGGATAATGTGGATTTATTTGTAATGCCCTTTGATATTCTCCAAGGGCCTCTTTGAGCATACCCTTTTTTCTGTAAGCAACCCCAAGATTATTATGAGCGTCAATATAGTCGTTGTAGAGTGATAATGCGTATTGTAACTCAACAATCGCCTCGTCTAATCTTCCGGCATTCCTGTAAATATTTCCGAGATTATTGTGTGCCCTAAAACTATTTGGAAATATTCTTGCAGTGTTTGTCCACAAAACAGTTTGATCCGTCCATACCATATTTTGTTTCATTGTCTTAAAAGAGAATATCGCCAACGTAAGAACTAATAGAGTAACACTTATATAATATTTGTTGAAGTAGCCGATTTTATTTTGAGAGTGTACAAGGAGGTTGCCGATTACCATACAGAACCCAATAATAGGCAAACACAGGTATCTCTCGGCCATAATATTCTCAATCGGTACGATATTTAGTACAGGTAATAAGCTGACAAAAAACCATACAACTGAAAAGAACAGGATTTTAGAGGAGAAAAACAGTCTATAGGTAATGACGATCACAGCGACAAGAAGAAGTAAAGACAATATGAATGAAGTCTCAAACAGTGATCTGGAATAAGGTATGACATAATCTGCACAAAGAGTGACCGGGACAAAGAAGAGTTTCATATAAGAGGCAAGTACCGTGGACATAGTCAGAAAGTTGATGAAGATACTGCCTTCGGGGTATGAAACATGTGATTCTACCGGGTTATGCAGAACCACAAATCTCATTAAAAGATAAAAGATGGTTGCTAGGATATAACCTGTGTAATAGCGTGTGAGTTTATAGCTAAGGCTTTGTACTTTTGTGAAAATGATGTCATATATAAAAATAAGCAGTGGTAAAGTAATTGCCATTTCCTTGGAGAATACTCCTAAAAGATAGCATACCACGGAGGCAAAATAAGCAGGGGAGAAAGATCGTTCTCTAGTGCTTATTTTTGTGTATAGGAGGAAAGCCGCTATAAAGAAGGTGGCTGCAAGCAGGTCTTCCCGATAACTGATGGCATTGACCGCTTCAGTGAGGACAGGATGACATGAAAATATCAGAGCGGCTAAAAAAGAAGTAGTTTGGCAGTTGAAAATCCTTTTTAACAGTAAAAAAAGCAAAACAGAATTAAGGGTGTGTAAAAGCGTGTTGGTAAGGTGGAAACCGAAAGGATTCAGTTTCCAAAGGGTATAATCAATAAAGTACGACAGTGTTACTACCGGTCGATAGCTTAGCTCTCCTGAAAGCTTGAAGTAATCACTGTTAAAAAGAAGCGGGAAGTTGTTCCATGTTTTTACAAAATAGTTTGTGACGATTGTAAATTCATCATCGTAAACAAATTGATTTGACAGGGAATTTAAATAAACGAATTGTGACAAGCATACAATAACAAAAATGAGAATGGAGAGGTGTAAATTTTTAATTATTTTTGATTCTCTGAGTGTCATTTATAGAAGAATAATATCGTATTGTTGAGAATATCGGAATAGTTGTAGGATGGGTTTGCCCGTCCTTCGATAAACTCAGGACGGGCGAACCCATCGTTCCATTAAAAAATCAAAGAGAAAAGGCGGGTGTTATTCCAATTTCATAATATTTTCCAGTTCTTTTGAAATGATGCTATAGACTTGTTTTAAAGGGATGCCTCTTTCCTCTGCAATTCTCTTACAGTCTTCATATTCGGGCGAAAAGCTCTTGATATCGCCATTATATTTCCCGATTTTAACTTTTATCTTACCCAATCGGCTATCTACTTCTTTGAATTCCCGTGTGAGTATTGTGCGAACCACTTTGTATTTCCTTATACCGAACGTAGTTGTTTGATTGAGTAAAACTAACTCAACGGCAGAGAGACTTGATTCCGATACTATAGAGTTGATGATTACTCCAGGGCGTCCCTTTTTCATTTGAATTGGTGTAAAATAGGCATCTACAGCGCCTGCCTCAAATAATTTTTCCATGACGTATCCTAATACCTCACCGGACATATTGTCGATGTTTGTTTCGACAATCCACATTTCATCAGACGCTATATTTGGAATTGCTTCTCCAATCAGTACACGTAACAAATTAGGCACGGTGGGGTTGTCATTACTGCCTGCTCCATACCCAATCTGGAGGACTCTCATTTCTGGAGTGGTACGCAGGCCCTCTCCCAGCGTAGTTATTACCGCAGCGCCAGTGGGTGTTGTTAACTCCTTCTCTATATCGACAGATTTCAACAATTGTGTCTTCAAGAGTTCTGCCGTTGCAGGCGCAGGAACAGGGAACGTGCCGTGTTCGCATTTTGTGTATCCATATCCTGTTGGAATGGGGGAAAAATATATCTTTTCGATTCCAAGTCGCCTAATGGCTATCACAGAGCCGACGATATCAACGATTGCGTCTATTGCGCCCACTTCGTGAAAATGGACTTTCTCCGGCGACGTGTTGTGGACTTTTGCCTCAACCTCAGCCAGCCTTTGGAAAATCCTGATGCTGTCGCGCTTGATATCATGATGTAGAGTACTTTTTTCGATAATTGTTTTTATCCCGGAAAGATTTAAATGTGTACTGTGGTGATGATGGTTTGCGTGTGAGTGTGTGTCTTTATGAGAAATTATTACATGAACCTTTGTGCCGCTTATCCCGGCTCGTTTAACCTTTTCTGCCGATATTTCATAGCCGTGAAGGTGGAGTTGTGCCAGTTGCTCTTTTAGAAAATTAATGTCTAGTCCTGCATCAACAAAGGCTCCAAGGATCATGTCCCCGCTAATACCCGAAAAACAGTCAAAATATACGATCTTCACTAAAACTCCTTGGTTTTTAAATTAGGCTGCCTTTTTCAGCAACTTGTAGGGGTTGAAGATTTTCAACCCCTACATTGAAATTAAACAAAGATTTTTAAGCTGTTTAATCTGCGTAGTCTGTGTCCTGTTTTTGGTTGTGGCTCTGCCACGCTGTGAAAATCTGTGTCCTATTTCACCGGATCATACCCGGAACCGCCAAAAGGATTGCACCTCAGTACACGCCATATGCCAAGACAAATGCCCCACACTATGCCCTTTTTTTCCACCGCATCGATCATATATTGAGAACAGGTAGGATTATAACGACAGGAAGGATGTATGAGAGGAGAAATAATAAATTGATAAGCCTTGAGTAGTTTAACGATGATGAACTTCATGGGTAAAGGTCTCATTAATTTGGAGGAGTAATTTTTTAAATCCGTCTTCGATATCTGAAAGTTTTAGATCAGACGAAAAAGGATGTCGCGGAATGGCGATAATGTCGACGTGCGTTTTAAGTAAATGCTTATTCAACCTGTAAGCCTCTCTCAGTAAGCGTTTGGCGCGATTGCGCCGCGGGGAATTCCCCACTTTTTTACTTACCACCAAACCCAGACGGGAATATAGAAAATCGTTTGGTGTAACATAGAAAACGACCTTGTCGTTTTTAAATACCTTCCCTTCATTAAAAACCCTTTCGAATTCTTTCTTTCGTGTCAGGTGTTCAGCCTTCGTAAATTGGAAATCCATCACTCATAAGTTATCAGAAGTACAGAATGATGTCAATGGTTCCCAAGATTATATCAAACAATACCACGTAGTGCCTTCAACTCTTCTGCCAAGGGTAATGGTTTGAAACCCATTGCAAAGGCCTTTGTACTGTCAAGTGAGACATCTGGCGGTCTTGGTGCGGGCATAACTACATCTCGCTGCCTGCATGGAGACAATTTAGCTTTTTGAATATTAAGCATATTCATAAGTAACATGCCGAAATCGTAACGTAAAATACGTTCAATGCCTCCCAGATTTATTAATCCACAGACCTTTTCAAGAGCCAGAAATATTCCAGAAACTGCGGCTTTTACACTTACTGGTTGAAGCAAAAACACAAGAGATTAACCTATCAGCACAAAGTCTGGCAATATAAATAGAAGCATCTACATTGCTCTTTTTTGATTCTGCCCAATTTGTCTGGGCAAAAAATTGGTTTAGACTTTGCTGCTATATGGATTAGTGCATTAGGACGAACCTTTTTAAATTTAATCCCATACTGCTATAACCAAGAAGTCATTTTCCTTTCCAAAGTTCTCGCATATTACTTTTTCATTATCAAATTGTTCGGAATTATAGAGAGATACCTGACTACATCTTGGGATTATTTCTGCTTTTCTTGCCCCTTGTTGTTTAACTATTTCTGCTTTCCTTTTTGCATCACCTTCGTTCTTGCACACATATATATTTAGTACTGCCATGCTAATCACCCTCCTATTCTTCTAGTGCCCGATAAAGTTGATCAACCTTGCTATTATCATATGTCTTCAAAGCTTTTTCTAAATTTTCTGCTGAGTCAAACTTTTTAGCCCATGCGTCAGCCAAACCAGCCTTTTTAGCAAGATCTGCCAATATATTTGGATCAAATTTTCCATCTGGAGCTACTTTTTGCATGATCTTATCTGCTTTTTTATTCTTTTCATTAATAGTATCTTGTATTACTGCCATATCTTCTGGTGTTAACTCAGTTTTTTGCGGAGTTAAATCGATACTACTAGCCTGTACCAAAGAGGCACCACCTACCTCTGCCAGTTTTCTTGCTGCCATACCAGTGGCAAAGTATTGTGCGATCCCACCGCCGCCAGCAGCTCCAGATGCCTTAAAATTAGCACCAAAACTTGCCAGTACGGAATACGTATCTTCTTTTCCGGTCGGTTCTTTTCCTATATATTTCAGGTCCTGAGCATTAGCCGTTGCTACCTTAGTTTGTATTACAGAGTCTGCGCCATTTGCAACCAGTGGCATCCACACGAATTCCTGGCGTTTATATCCGACATTTATGTGGGGAGTGTTTTCCGGCTGGTCCATGGCAATCGAGAGGCCATATTTCGTATTTGTCCCAAACAACATAACATCTGAATGTTTAATAGCACATCCGGATATTATTACAACAGCTATCACACTAACAAGAACAACCATCAATTGTTTTTGTCTACAGTCACGCATAATCCCTCCTTTTCTATAGTTGTTAATAAGTTCTGCGCTTTTTCCATTTGCTCTTCATTTGCAACACGGATTACCAAACGGCAATCAAGCGGAATATATTCGTTTCGTTCACGGGAATATCCTATGCCAACACCCCTTTCTATCCGTATCCCCCAGGTACGGATATCATTGACTTTGAAATCTCCCTCTGTGTTTCTACTTACTGATGATGGAGCTTCAAATCGGGTATACCCGAAGTGGTGCGACACGACATTTCCATTTTTACCTTTTGTTTTAAAGCTGAAACACGAACATAGAAAAATGATACAGAAAGTCATTACAAAAACACCAGTAACATAACTCAAAGATTTTAGAATACATTCTTTCAGCATCTGAGAATATAAAACCTCTTTATTGAAAATTTGTGTTTACTGCATTTCGTTTGCAAACAGAAGATAGTGGAATGACTTGGCAAAGTCTACGCTGCGTAATTTATAAAACAACCACTTATAAGAGCAAACATATTGTTCTGATATACAAATCTAACAATATTATTCTTTCCTTTCTAGCCTCACTTTTTTCATTTATCTTTCTTTTCCTTCGGAAGCGGAAGACTTTTTTTTACATAATCAAAAACTCCAAGTGTCCTTCGTATAAAAAGCCCAAGAGTAAATGATACTCCCAGCGTTAGATATATAGAACCTCCTATTTCGTCTTCTGTAATTCCTGTTATGAGGGTTCCGATAAACTGTCTTATTAAGAAAAAAGCAGCTACAACAACAATTGGCCCAATGACAATCTCTGCAATATACCAAGATATTTCTTTCCCATACACTTCCTTTGTATATTTAGCCTCTACTACTTGTAAACATACCCATGAAAGGACTCCAACGATCACTCCAAACTCTCCCCAAAAAACAATTTCCAACCACCTCCAAAAATCCACAATCCAGAAAAATCCATCATTTTCTGACATTCTTATGGCGTCTTTTTTTATTTTTTCAATCTCTTCTTTTACTTTACTAACTATCTGATTTCTCGAAGTATTAGTACCACTACTTTTATTGAGAATAGATATATTACCATTTAATATGCTAACTCTTTCCGCAAACTTTAAAGTCAAACTATTATTTTTTTCAAAGTCTAACTTAATCGGTATGATTTCACCTGATTGCCCAGGGTTTATAATTTCGATCGATGCTTCGGCATTCCCAATGGATATAAAGAAATTTTCTGCATGTTTTTTTATATAGGTTGGGCCTTGAATATAAGTATGAAGCCATATATAAACTCCCATTAATATCAGCAAAAGTGCAATACCACAACAGGTCACCCATATTGCTTTCTTTCTGCCAATAACCAATTCATTACTTAATTGCTCAATGCTGTCTTTTATTATTTTTATGCGAACTGGCAGTTCCTTCTTAATACTCTTGATTACATCAGTCTGTACTTGTTTTGGAACATTTTCCCATACTTGTAACGTAGCAAGTGGTCCTTCCAATAGGGTATTTACCATTCTCGTTAAATCATCAAGTTCACGTATTACAACAGCACTGTATTTATCATAATTTTGTCTTATGGCCGTTAAACTAGCCAGAAGTTCATTTACGTTTATTTTCAAATCTTTAAATTCATTTACCATTTTTTCCTTCTCCAAAATCTGATGTATTTTTGATAATTATTCATAATTTGATTTCGACATTTAATCGCTTTGTATCCACCCAAAAAAGGGGAAATGGGCATTTCTAAATTTTTATTAAACCAACTTCCATTCGTTCGTAAGGTTACCTATTTGTTCACGCTTTCTTGATGTACGGTCATAATGATTTATATTTGCAATACTCAGGCGTATATCACGGTTTGTTTTGCCATACATATAATAGCTGTGTTCACTTGCAAAGATTTTCTCATGTATGATTATGGTACAATCAATTTGATGGATTTTTTTATGAATTGCAGCAGGACGGGCTGCGCCGTTCGTTCCAAGCCGGTCTGGATTCCCTTTTAAACTATCACTGAGCCACAATGCCATGTCTTCACGATTATAATAGATGCTCACGCTACTTGCGAGTTGGTGGAGAACTTCCATGGGTTGACCTGACTCTAATACAGTATCGTCTACATCGGCAGAACAAAGAAAAATATGCTCAAAAAGAGAAGGCAGCGCTGAAGTGGGTGTATGATTTGAAATCTTGGATAAGGCATTTTGTAATACATAATTTCCCATTGAATGGCAAAGCAGGTGAATGCTCTGATTACATGGTGTTTCTCCCTTTTTTCTCATATCGATAAAAAAATCACGCAGTTTCAAGATACCTCTTCCAAGAGCCTCACCTGATACCTTAGCCTCTGCCCTATCAGACCTGTATGCACCCATAAACACCTTTGTTATCTTGTCTGCGATAACATATCTTCCATCTGACGGCCAGGTAAACAAGATCACGATAACATTTTGCTTCTCTACATGGTCGTCTTTTTTGTTGAGCATTTGCTGCAACGAAAGTGCGCTGGCAACCGCACTATGCCAGGAAACCGCATAGCCATGAACGTAGACCAAGGTATCTGTAGATTTCATCATTTTTATCTTTAGCTCTTCAAACATTGCTTGCGAACCGAATATCTGAGTTTTCTTGTCTAAGATTTCCGCAAAGGCATTGATTTTCCCATTATCTCTGAATTGTTTTTCCAAATATTCTGTTAATTTTGTGCCATCCCCTTCTCCACTATCATTCGTCAGAGTGCACAAATAACCATTTATTCTATCTTCATCCACCTCTACCGTAACTTTTCCAAAACGTAAATTTTCAACACCATCGGCGCTAAAACCTGAACCATATTCCTCAGGCATCTTGTAATCTTTGCCAACATGATTACGATTCGTCACATAGTAAAGCGTTAAATCAGCCATACAAAACCCTCCTTAGAAATAATGATTAAATACTAAATAATATTGTTGCCTTGGCATAGACGCCCCGGGATAGCAACTTCCTTTTTGCTCCCCAAGTATTCACTCATTCTGGGAGTAACTCCCTTTATAATCAAATGAAATGCCACAATTGTGGAGAATTAATGTATTGTATTACTTAGTTGTTAAAATAAACAATTCAACATGTTAAGTTAATTGGAAATGTAGCGTAAGCTATTTTATGGAAACTCTAACAGTGTGTCATAACACATAAATGTGCCAACAAATGTGCAGCATGGCACATTGTATGGTAAATGTAATTTGAGAAACATAAACAACAAATAGTTAATTTAAGATGCAAAGTGCTTTCCGAGAATAGTTGTTCCAAAGAAATTTATGGATCAAACAAGATTTTAAATAGGATAAATTAACTTTTTTGTGTAGTATTTGTGAATTACTATTGCATAAACAAATTCATGAAAATACAGAGATAATTTTTGAAGAAATAAAGATGGGATTTAAAAAGATAAGGGAGTTTTGGGAAAAAAGTATTGTCTACAGGGTTTTTATCAAGAAGTATAAGCGGTACTTCATTATCGGTACTTTGTCGCTGATTGCCGTAGATATCATCAATATCTTTCCACCGCTCATTATCAAAAAGGCAATAGATGTTTTTTCGACTGAGGTGAATCTCTCAAAGATTGCAGTCCTCTCCGGCCTTTTTATCCTGGTGAGTTTGTCTCAGGGTGTCTGTCGATACCTTTGGCGGATACATTTTATCGGGACGTCATTTCGGTGCGATTATGACCTCCGCATGGCCTTCTTCGGGCATATTGAAACTCTCTCGCAGAAATTTTTCCAGAAATACAAGACAGGCGACCTCATGTCAAGGGCTACAAACGATATTGGCGCTGTCCGTATGGCTGTTGGGCCCGGGTTATTGATAGGATTGGATGCCATATTTTATTTTTTTGTGGTGCCTCCGATCATTATCTATCTATCCCCAAAGCTGTCCTTCTATACATTCCTGTTGATGCCGCTAACACCTTATATTGCTTATAAAATCAAGGATGTTATCGATAAGCGGTTCCGCGACGTTCAGGAACAATTTTCGAGGATCAGCGAAAAGGTGCAGGAAAATACATCGGGTATCCGTATTGTGAAGTCCTTTAATATGTCCAGACAAGAAGAAAGATTGTTAGGAGATTTGTGCAAGGATTTTATGAAGAAAAATCTTAAACTTGCCATCCCGCAATCACTCCTGGGACCGGTGTTCGAGTATATTACTTACATGGGGGTCATTCTATTGCTGTTTATGGGCGGGAAGATGGTGCTTGAGGGGGCTATTACACTGGGTACGCTCGTTGCTTTTCAGCGATATATCTCAATGATGGTCTGGCCTATGACTGCCATTGGCTGGTGTTTATCCCTTTTGCAGCGTGGCAATGCCTCCATGAAACGTATCGACGAGGTAATGGATGAAAGGTCTGAGGTCGTTTCAAAGGCTGATGCAACACGGCAATTTGTTCTTCAGGGCGAGATCGAATTCAGAGACGTAAATTTTCGGTACGACAACCAAACGGAATGGGTTTTAAAAGGCATAACCCTG
The DNA here is from genome assembly GCA_016235875.1 of Planctomycetota bacterium. Classification (GTDB taxonomy): domain Bacteria; phylum Planctomycetota; class Brocadiia; order Brocadiales; family Brocadiaceae; genus Wunengus. Next base: position 11,442 of record JACRII010000017.1, on the reverse strand, counting down.
AAAATTCCTGCCGGGCAGCGTGTCGCCATTGTAGGTCCGATAGGAAGCGGTAAATCGACGTTGGCAAGTATGCTTTCACGCATAATTCCTGTAAGCAACCGGAGTCTCTTTATAGACGGTGTTGATATTAATGCGATAGACATCAAGATTTTACGAAAGCACATCGGCTATGTCCCTCAGGATACGTTCTTATTTTCGGAGAGGATAACAGATAACTTATTATTTGGAGTAGAAACAGCAGGCGGCGGTAACGACGTCGAGGAGCTTGCACGCATGGCCGGAATTGAATCGGAAATTCAGGAACTTCCATACCGGTATGAAAGCTATCTGGGTGAGCGGGGGATTAATCTGTCGGGTGGGCAAAAGCAGAGGATTACCATTGCACGGGCGCTGGCTATTAATCCAAACATTATCATCCTCGATGATTGCCTTTCTGCCGTGGATGCGCGGGTAGAAGAAATTATTATTAAAAATATTTTGCATAAATTTCCTGGGAGAACCATGCTGGTTGTAACCCATCGGTTACCTGCTGTAAGAAACTTTGACATGATTGTGGTTATGCAAGACGGTATGATCGTCGAAAAAGGCACGCACGGACAGCTTATCAAAATCAATGGATTGTATACATCCTTGTATACGAAAGAAGCGCTGGAAGAAAAATTGGGGTAGTGGTACGTTTCCGAAGCAATTTTACAACCTAATGTTAACCACAAAGACAGGAAGGCCACAAAGAAAAACATAAGTTAAGACTCTGTGTTCTTTGTGCCTGTGGTTAGAATTTGTCTGTACAATATGGAAAAAGAAGAATATTTCAGTGAAGACGTTTTAGCGGGCAAGTTGTATGATACGACGGTTATAAGAAAACTGCTGTCTTACGTCCTTCGCTATAAGGCGTCAGGCATGTTGTCCATCTTTATGGTACTCATCACCACGGTTTTATTTTTGCTGTGTCCCTATCTCTTTGGTTACGCCATTGATCATGGAATCAACAAGGGGGATAAGCAAGTAATATATAAAATAGCATTAGCGCTCCTTGGTATCCAAACATTACGGTTATTACTGGTAATAGCACAGAGCTATAATATCCAGGCCATCGGGCAGAAGGTGATGCTGGACATGCGCATGGCGCTCTTCAATCACATCCAGTCTTTTCCACTATCTTTTTTTGACAAAAATCCTGTTGGGAGGATTGTTACACGCCTGACCAATGATATTGCGGCTATTGGAGAACTCTTTTCAGCCGGTGTCATTGTGGTAATCGGTGACGTCTTCATCATCGTTGGGATATTCGTGGCTATGTTCATGTTAAACTGGAAACTTGCCCTTATCACCCTTTCGGTATTTCCAATTATTGTAGTAATTGCCCTCTGGTTCGGTAACCGCATGAAGAACTCGTTTCGGGAAATACGGCGCAAGCTGGCGCGTATCAACGCCTACCTCAATGAAAACATCACCGGCATGAAGGTCATCCAGCTCTTTAATCGGGAGAAAAAGAATTATGATAAATTTGACGAGATTAATGACGACTACTTGAAAGAGCAGGTCAAATACATCCGTTATTTTGCCGTATTCCAGCCGGCGATTAATATGGTAAGCGCATTGGCAATTGGTTTGGTGCTCTGGTATGGCGCAATAAGATACATGCATGGTTTTCTTACCCTGGGTGTCCTGGTGGCGTTTCTGGCGTATGTTCACGACTTATTTGACCCCATTCGCGATATTGTGGAAAAATACAATATCTTTCAGGGCGCAATGGCGTCTTCAGAGCGGGTATTTGGGCTTATGAAAGAGCAACCAGAAGTCGATTACATAATCCCCAACCCAATAAAAGAAGTTTCTGTAAAAGATTTTAAAGGCGCGATAAAATTTGAAAATGTCTGGTTTGCATACAACGGCAGTGATTATGTACTAAAAAATATCTCTTTTCAGATAGAGCCGGGGCAATCCGCCGCATTGGTGGGTGTGACTGGCAGTGGAAAGACATCAATTGCAAGTGTACTGACGCGACTCTATGAAATCCAGAAGGGTACGATATGGCTTGACCAGATTGATATACGGAAAATGGAGAAGATTGGACTGCGTCATGTCATCGGATTGGTCAGCCAGGATGTATTCTTATTTGCAGGGACATTACGGGACAATATTACCCTTTTCAATCCTCTATCTGATGTGCAGGTATTGGAGACTATTGAGTCGTTAGGCTTTATGCCCTTTATAGACCGCATGCCCGGCGGACTCAATATGGAAATTGCCGAGCGAGGCGCAAACCTTTCCGTAGGCGAACGGCAATTTATCTCGCTTTCAAGGATTATTATCTATGACCCACGGGTGTTAATTCTTGACGAGGCAACCTCCAGCATGGATCCCATTTCTGAGGTATTAATCCAGAACGCCATTCAAAAGGTCACACAGGGCAGGACGTCCATCATCATTGCCCATCGATTGTCCACAATTCTCCATTGCGACAGGATTATAGTATTAAACAAGGGAGAGAAGGTGGAAGAAGGCAGTCACGAAGAGTTGTTGCGACTAGGCGGTCTTTACAGCCAGTTATACAAGGTATACATGAAGGAGGAGTTGATAGGGCATGCGTAAAGTTAACAAAGCACTTTTAAGATCAATGAAAACTTAACAAGGGGTATAAGAAAGTGGTAAAGGAAGCAAGCCTTTCAGTTTGACATTTAGCTGTTAGATGTGATACAAATATAACGACTTGGTTATTTAAAGGAGGTGCTTATCCGTGAAAACCTATACAGCGATTGTTGAAAGATGTCCTGATACAGGTTTGTATGTGGGCTATGTTCCTGGGTTTCCTGGTGCCCATGCTCAAGCAGAGACTCTTGACGAGTTGAATCGGAATCTCAAAGAGGTAATTGAACTACTCCTGGAAGATGGTGAACCAAAGTTGGAAACAGAGTTTGTTGGTATACAGACTGTAACCTTGGTCTAAAATGGGAAAGCCTCCGGTTTTAAAACCTCGTGAAGTTGTAACAATCCTGGAGAAGTTGGGTTTTGTTGAAGTTCGTCAACGAGGTTCACACAAACAATATCGTCATTCAGACGGTCGTTGTACTACCGTTCCATTCCATACAGGCAGAGACATCTCGCCGATTCTCTTACGTCAGATAGCAAAAGATATCGGCCTAACAGTAGAAGACTTTTTGAAGACCAAATAATATCGTAAAGTTTATTTTAGAAGAAATATCCCGCCTAAAATAAGCAGCATGCCTATTACCTTCGACAGGGTAACTTCCTCGCCAAGAAATAACCAGCCCAGAAGAAATGTGAATAGGGGGTAACAGCTTGTGATGGGAATAATGCGGGATATCTCACCTGTCTTGAGCGCCTTGTAAAATACCAGTTGTGCTACAAATCCAGCCAAAACGCCTGCAATGACAAGGAAAAAGATGGGTTTGATCCCCATCTTCCCAATGGATGGGAATGGACTGTAAAAACAAATGACCATTACCGCGCCTATCACAACCCCCGAACACCTCACCAGGTATGCGGCTGTGGGTTCGACGGATGAGAGTCCGATCTTTTCTAAAAACGGCACAAAACCCCAAATGAAGGCAGTAAGCAAGGCCAATAAAAATGCTTCCATATGTTTACCTCATATTACAGTTAAATGAACTACAGAATTTTATGATATATAGTGAACGTATTAAATAAGTTGGCATTAAACGTCATTGCGAGCGACAGCGAAGCAATCCCTGTTTTGAGATTGCTTCGTCGTCCCTCCTCGCAATGACAACTTTCTTTTAACGTTTACTATAGTAAAGAATACAAGATGTAAGAAGCCAGAGGTCAGAAGCCAGAAAAAGACTTCTCCGTCATTTGAAACTTTTCCTATTCTCTAAAAATACCTTGTGGAAATCAAATCCGTGTGATTATAATAAACTTGGGAAAATAATTCTCTAATAATATTTTCTAAAAACATAATCATGTTATCTGTTAAGATTGGACAATACCACCCATCCCTCGAAGACTCGTTTGTAAATACCATCCAAGCACTAAAAAAGGATGACCCATTAACACCCCTTGCCGTTGTTGCGCCTACAAAATGGATGTTGAACCGGCTTCAGGAACGCCTGGCCATGGAACAAGGCGCCCCTCCTGGGTCGAGATATACAGAGACGGGTTTTATGAATATTTCCTTTATGGACTTCTCTGTCTTTGCAAGCGAGATATGCAGACGATCTGGAGCGAATGTTGGCCAAATTGTTTGGCAGCCGGCAGTGTATGAATACCTTATTGCAGGATTATTGAAGCAGCATACACACGGCGAGCCTCTCTTTAAAAATGTACAGTCTCTGCCGGCACTTGCCAGGTCTCTCTATCAGGTTATAAAAGACCTTGCTGATGCAAATGTTCATATCGATAGCATAAAGGAGGCGATTAAGGAAGGTTTTGTCGAGGGCGCTGAAATACAGAAACTCAACGGAGTAATAAGTCTGTACGATTTGTTTAAACAGAAATTAAAGAGCCTACATATATCGCACGATGCCGATGTCTATCATCTGGCAGCTTCATGCGTGCAGGATTCGAAATTCCTTAAAAATTTTAAATATATACTGGCGTACGGGTTCTATGATCTTACCGGTGTCGAACAGGATTTTTTTGGAGAGATTTTTAAGTCTTATCCTGCAGTACTATTTCTGCCTTACCAAAAGAAACATCCATCCTTTGGATATGTAAAACCATTTTTTGAGTCATTTGTGTTGGGGCTGGCACGTGATGTAGAGGAACTGCCCCCAGTTACAGGATTTTCTTGCCTTATGAATTCCCAATTCGAAGATAATACCCAATACTTGGATAATATGTACGTTATCAATGCCTCCGGCAAAAGGGACGAGGTATGGACTGTCGCTAAGGAGATACTTCAATTGGCGGGAGCAGGTTATAAGATGTATGAAATTGGAGTTGTTGCAAGGACGCTTGAACCTTACGCCGAAGCCGTCAGCAAAATATTTCAGGAAAACTACATTCCGTTTACAACCAGCACACATGAGCCGTTGGAAAGATATCCACTCGTAAAGGTCATCCGTCAAATACTCCTCTTGAAGCGGGAAGATTATTATCGTCCCATGGTCGTTGAATTGCTGAATTCGCCTTACTTCAAGACACCTGCGTTTGATCGTAAAGGAGTTACCCCACGTCCTGATCTCTGGGACATTCTGAGCAGGAGATTGGGCATTCGGGGCGGTATTGAGTGTTGGTTATCAAGACTTGAACAGGCGAAGTCCATGACAGAGGAGACGCTGGACTTGGATAATTCAGCAAATATGTCAAAAGGTGTCACAAAAAAGGTAACAGTTCACCCCCACCTAAACCTTCCCCCTCCCCCTGTCCCCCTCACTGAGGGGGAGAAAGGGGGAGGAATACAAGGGAACAATGAGTATTCCCCGCCCCTGGTGGGAGGGGTTCGGGGAGGGGGGGATAAAGAGGAGGTGAAAAGTCTGTTTTCAGACGACGAAGAAACAGGAAGACACATCCGTATCCCGGCAAATCAAATTGAATTTCTCGAAAAAATTCTCCGTCAATTATCAACCGACTTGTCTTCTCTTCCTGAAAAGGCATCGTGGGCGGCTATGAGTCGCAGCATAGCTCATTTTCTCCAGACCTATATCAATATTCCTTCTGAAGGGATGAGTCCTGATGACCAAAAAAGAGACCAACTGATAATAAATAAGATATGGGAATTATTGCGTACATTATGCACCCTGGACTGTTTGAATGAAGAAGTAACCCAGGAACAATTCGTGGATACCTTTCTTGATGCATACCAGCAGGAAGGGTTGCCCGTAGGTATGGAGAACGGCAGGGGGGTGAAGGTGCTGGATGCCATGTCGGCGCGGGGTATTCCATTCCGTGTCTTGTTTATTCTGGGTCTTAACGAAAAGGTGTTCCCTCGAGCTATTTCTGAAGAACCGTTTATGAGAGATCATATCCGCCGCAGGCTCTCTGAGGTGCTGGGAAATCTTATTCCAGAAAAGCTTAGAGGCTTTGAAGAAGAACGATTGCTCTTTTACTTCCTGTTGAATGCCGCACGGGAACGGCTTTATCTGCTCTACGAACGTTCGGATGAAGCAGGAAAACCGAAGGTTCAGTCACATTACCTTATGGATATGCTACAAAAGGTTAAAAACATATCCACCGCCCTGCATGGTCACGAGCAAAAGACCCCTCTCTCTCCCCCCTTCGCAAGGGAAAGAGAAAGGGTTATTGATTACCCCTCTTCAATTCCCCCCTTCGCAAGGGGGGACACAGGGGGGTGTAATGAAACTTTCCAAACTTGTCCTCATGAAAAAGGGGAAAAAAAGAGGAATGATTTTCGAGATCATAGTATTTACGTGCCGCGTGGGATTAAAGACAAACTTTTTGGGAAAGAAATCACCTTGCTTACCCCTAAAGAAGCAGGGATTCGGATGGCGCTCGATAGAATAAATCCCGCCTATCCCTGTTTAAGACATACAGGGACAAGTTTTATGACGGCATTTGGGATCAATCCGGTTCTCTTCGCTCGTTCACAATCGGCCTTGGGTTTTATAGAGAGTCATGAAAATCTATTGACGGCATATGATGGGATTGTCGGTGATATGTCTCAGTGGTGGGAAAAGCGGGCATGTCGTGGCATTAGTCCTACTGCCCTGGAGACATTCGGTGTCTGCCCGTTTAAATTTTTTATGGGAAAGGTACTCGAATTGGAGTCCCTGGAAGAGCCGGAAAAGATTGATATAATAGCAGCCGTGGATCTTGGCATCCTTTATCACGGCATTTTAAAGGATTTTTATGGCCACTTGATAAAGAAGGGATATTTTCACAAAAAGGCAAAAGAGATAAAGCCCATTGAACTTTTACATGGTATTGCCCAAAAATATTTCACCGATATTGAACGACAGATACCAATCCCATACCCGATCCTCTGGGAGAACAAAAAAGAGGAGGTACTTGGTTTTCTGACAAAATTTGTAACGTGGGACCTGGATCGTATCGAACAAACGGGTTATATCCCCGCGTATCTGGAAAGGAAGGCACATCTTAGCGCACAAGACGAACTGGTCAATCTAATATCTGTCTCCTCTAAACAGGATAAGGCTTCAGAACTAACTTTTAAAGGAAAGATTGACCGCATAGATTTGAAGTCAATGGGAAATGCCACTAGCTACCGTGTGGTGGATTACAAAGCAGGAAAATATTCTAAAGAAAATTTGTTGAAGCCAGCTATCCGTGGTCAAAAATTACAACTGCCATTTTATATCGTCATGGCAGAACGCATACTGTCGGAGGAAATAAGGAAAGGGCATATTCCACAGGGTCAGACAAGTCTGGAGGATGCCTCCTTTGTTTATGTAACGCAGGATGTGGGGGATAAAAAGGGGCAAAAGGGTACACCGGAAAAAACAATCAAGGATGCCGATTGGAAAAGTTTTCAGGGACAATGCTGGGAGACGGTAAAAGAATTTTTGCATTATATACGCGAGGGCATATTCCCCATTTCACCTACCGAAGATACTCAGAAGTGTGAGTGGTGCGAATTTTCCACCGTATGCCAAAAAGGTCATCAGCCGTTGAGAGTCAGGCTAGAACAGGATGCAAGGCTAAAGAAATACCGGGAGATTGGCAATTTGAATATTAGCAAAAAATCAAATAAATCGTAACGGTTCAGATCACCGCAGCGCTGGTAGGACAGACGTCCCCGTCTGCCATTATAATGTTTCAGGGCTGGTTCAATCTTGAAGACTTCGTCGTGAGCGCTCAGTCGAACGATTGAACCACATATTTTGAAGGTACTCCAGGTTTTAAACCCGTGCTATGAAACGTAATCATGCCGAATGTCTTGGTTCAATCGAGGACGATTGAACCAGCGAATGGGTAATTTGATTGTATGGGGTTTTCATTTTATTTATGCGGATCGAGAGATATTAGCTGTAAAAATCCCCCTTAACAAAGGGGGCCCAGGGGGTTGTGTTTTTATTCCCAAATGACAAAGTTGTTTACAACCCCATTAATCCCCTTGGTTTCTGAGGGGGATTAACTCGATTGTATGAAAATTTCCATTGTATTGAGCCGGGTTTTCAGGACATCTGATGTAGCATTTTTCATGTTGGTTGGATGAAGCCTGTCTGCGTGCGGACACGCACACGCAGGGGAGCGCACACAACAGTGTATTACTTACAAGGTACGTTTTACAAATTATGATTTAAATCCGAAATCGTAAATCACAGTTGGATGATGGGTTCGTTTCACTTAACCCATCCTACTTGACTATTTATTATGTGAAACCATATAAAATTAATCCTGTTTCTTTTTCAATGACCTCAAAATGTCTATCCAGTGTCAAGAGGATTGCATCGTTTGTGTTCGCAACTACTGAAATGTAGCAATCGGAGAGTCCAACGGACTTTCCCTTTTGGCGCAATAGATAAGATAGTTCACCTGCATTTTTCCACATTTCGGTAGATTCCGGGAGAAAATCAAACACATGCAAAAATTCCTTTAAAACATCAAGCTCCTTTTGGGACTTTGCCCCCTGTAACAACTCCGCAAGTATAATTCCCAAACAACAGACCTTGCTGGTATCGATTAATTCCAGAATAACCATATAATAAGGGTCTTTTTTTCTGAAGAACTCGATCCATGCTGAAGTATCGACCAAAATCTTATCTGAGTCTTTCATCTTCATGCCTGAGTTTTTCGGCTGATTTTGTGAACTCCATCTTGCCAGCCATAATCTTTATTTTTTCCATCTTTTTCGTTCGTATCTCATCTTTAATGGCCTTTATGACAGCTTCCGTTTTGCTTTTTGCCTCAATTTCTGACATCAATTCGTCTAACAAAGAATTGGGCAGTGTTATGGTAGTTCTTGACATATAATTCCTCCACAAAAATATTGTATTTATAAGCATAAATATTTTATGAATATATATGCTATATTTCAAGCAGAATTTGTATTATTTCTTGCATACTTTTGTTTATCTTCAGTTGTGGCTTGCGGGCAGGCATTTGTGTGGTACAATGCCTATCGTTTAAGTTGTTGTATTTCTTATCGATACGCCCGAACAATTCAGAAAAAACTGAGTTGTTCGGGCGCTTTTTCCGTTGCCTTGCGCATCTTTCCATTGAAAACCTTCATACGTTCAAATTGTTTGTCGGTGATTTTTAACAATCGTACTTCCCCGTCATCAGGAAGAAATGTTTTCACCCTGTTTTCATGAACCACGGCATTTTCCTCGCTTGGGGTGTGTCGTGCGTAAACGGAGAATTGCAACATTGCGAAACCGTTATTCAATAATTTCTCCCGAAATTCATGATAAGCCTTGCGCGCCGCCTTAGTATCGGTGGGCAGGTCGAACATGACGATTATCCACATGCTTCGATAACCCCCAAAGCTCATAACGCAGGGATCTCCACACTCTTATGCTCACCGCAGATCACCTTTCGTACACTCGCGGCGTAATGATGTAACGAAGTCATTAGTGGCAGCCGTTGGTTGTTAACAATACAATCTGCACTCAAGATTTCCAATAACGCTCGTTTATTTTCAAGCGACAATACCGTCTCGTCCGTAAGCTTTTTACAAAGTTCAAACACCTTAAGGTCAACTACTGGGCGAAGCGGTTCGACAAGGTCATCGGCAAGGCAAAAGCTGTTATACTGGTTGTGGTGATGCAGTCCCAGCGCAGGATGCAAGCCAGTGCCTACAATTGCTCTGGCAACTGCCGCGCGCATTACTGCATAACCATAATTGAGAAGGCTGTTAATACCAGAGACATCGGGATCACGACAGAAGGTCTGTCCAAAGAGTCTTTGCCAGTAAATGCGTGCTGCCTGCGCCTCAATGTTTTCAGGGTCTCCGCTTTTGACCCTTGCGGCGAAGGCAGGAAGTGGGCTGCTATCGCCTGTGGCGTGAAGCAGTACCTTTGCCTGTTCTCGAATCTTTGCCCGGACGATTGCCTGCCATAGACGCTTACGGATGGGTTCTGTAATTTGCACCTGCTGTGCGATAGTCCTGCTGTGGAGGCTGTTGCCTTCAAGCGGAAAAAAGATACCGCCTGGCAGATGTTTTTCATCGCAGATGAGCACCGCTACATTATGTTTAAAACATGCCGTAAGCAGTCCCTGGGTATGGGTGATGGCAGGGTGGTCTAAAATAAGAATACCCATATCCTCAACCGGAATGGAGACGGATTCAAATCCTTCGCGGTCAACTACCATTTGCTGGTTTCTCAGGAAAAGCCTCGCCGGATTACTGATTTCTACAATCCGCTTAATCATTGCAAGCGAAGTTGTTACCTAAAGGATCTATAAATGTTTTACGAGAAATTCGTTTTATATCTTTGTTACTACGAATGCGTAAGGTATTTTCATTCCTGTCAGAGAGTGCATCATGATGTTGCTTTAATGTAATTTCAAACTGCTTGCCACCCGACATATTCTGTACCCTGTAACATTTTTTAATTCCATTATCCTGAATCTCAACCATATCATTTATGCACAAAGACATTACAAATCGCCATTCTGTTCCGTGTTCACGCAGAATAATGCCTGTTTTGTCTATTCTTGCCCTTTTGGCAGCTTCTATAGCAGTGACAAATAGCCCTCTCCGTTCACTGGTATTTATGTTTTCTATTATTTCGACATGATGGTTATTCCCGTATTTGAAAAACTTGTAGTTTTTGCCTTCAAGGTTTTTAATGCCACGTACCGTATTCTGATTGAGGTTGACCGCCAAACGCACGCTTTTAATTGGTGTTTTACCATCAACATGCATTAATGGGTTATTCACATCACCCAGGGCTTTTTTGAGATTGCTGCTAAATTGTGCAATCCGTGCCAGTACCAATTGCTTAATCTTGTTGTCACGGATTTTTTCAACCTCGTTGTTGGTAAGGCTAGACAGCGGTTTGCGGTACGCAAAGGACCTGTCATGACTGCTGTAGCCATAAGCTGTTTCTTCATGCAGTGCGCCGCTTATTTTGTGGCTGGAGGCGTAGGATATGGTTATCGCTTCGATTTTTACACGAATGTCTTCATAAAACGATTGCCATGGGTTACTCAAACGAAAACCACGTTCGCTTAAGGCTATACCACTTTGTGCAGAGAGTCTCGAAAGTTTCTGAAACAGACTTCTGGACGTCAGGGCAATAATGATGGCGTCAATGGCGTGATGACGGTGGTCAGCACGGTTTTTCTCAGATGAGCCATCCTCAGCAAGAATCATATTAAGGTTCCATCGGTGGCGCAATGCGGCGGTTGCTTCACCTTTGCTTATTTCGACTCGTACGCCGGTTTGTTGTAAGTATTTTTTTACCTCCACGCAGATATAACGCGTATCGTTTAATTGACGTTCGACGAATTTATCGGTGTCCATCTCCTTTTGCTCAAAGCGACGCCTCTTTGGCCAGGGAAGTGTCTTGATGCGCTGGAGAATAGACTGGT
>JACRII010000138.1 GCA_016235875.1 Planctomycetota bacterium | reverse complement strand
TGCTACATCAGGGCATTGGAATTCACGGGAAGTCCGTTCAGGAATGCGGATGGTTCATTGACAGATGCGCAGAAGAGGGGCGAGAAGATATTCAATGATCCGAAGGTTGGATGTTCGGAATGTCATCCAGGGGAATCGAGCGATCTGAAGGCTCTCTACAGTGATGCGCAGACGCATGATGTGGGAACGGGCCGTGTAGGAGTGAAGGGTTTCAGGTCTACGCCTGGTAAGGTATACAACCTGAAGGCATTGGAGGCAGGGGAGGACCCATATGGCGAGGAGAGCGACACGCCGATCATTGGGTTGGACCTGGTGAAGGAATTTGACACGCCTACCTTAAGGGACATCTATGCATCAGGTACGTATTTCCATGATGGGAGCGCGAGGACATTGGTAGACACGATTAACAACTCCGTGAATGAGAAGGACGCGCATGGCAGGACGTCACACCTGAGTGCGCAGGAGTTGGATGATTTGGTAGAGTTCATGAAGGCATTATAAAAAGCCAAAACAGTAATTTCAAACTAGCCACAAAGGTACGGGATCAGTAGGGGCACGGAGCGCCGTGCCCCTACAATAAATAATATGCTGGTGTATTGGCGGCGTAAGAAAGTTGCAGGAACTTTTTATTATCCTCAAGAAGGAATACAAATGAATATCTCATGTAAGCGGATAACGTGGTTTCTATTTTTATTAGCAAGTTTAGTAGTGGTTTATACAATTCCGAATAAGGTATCTGCGTGTGGGGGCGGCGGTTCATCACCCGACGGGATTGCCTTGAAATTACGGGGAGTGAACAACCTTGCCGAAGCTATTAAGCTAAAGGCTGCTTTACAAAAGAACGAAGCTATCAAATGCGCAAATATCAGCCCGGATAAGACAGAGATATGTATCTCTATCCTTTGCCCGGGTGCAATCACGGAAGAACAGATTATTAAAGCAATCAAAGATGCAGGTTGTGACGCCTCATTGCCTGACTATCTTACTTTTAAAATTGATAATCTTATAAATGGATCTGAGGGAGAAAGATTAAGAAATGTTTTGAATGAACTTCCGGGAGTCACGACCAGTGCTATCAACCTTGATACGAAAGAGGTTACCATTAATTACTATAAAGGTTGGATCAGGTTTGCAAGAAAGATAATCAAGACTCTGGAAGATAACGGATTTAAGGCTGTTGTGCCTGTGGATACAGTCACTTTCAAAACGGAAGGGATGCTTGATGTTGAGGCGCATGACGTACGCGCATATCTCTTAGGTGTATTTGGGGTGTCTAATTCAGACATAGACATCGAAAATAATGAGGTAAAGGTTAGCTTTTATCGGGGATGGACGACAAAAGAAAAACTGATTAAAACTATTGAAGAGCGCGGGAATACAACAGTAAAACAGGACCTCATGGTGCTTAAAACATCCTAGTACAGTTACGCTGCAGACAAATTAACTCTCTCTTTATCCCTTGCAAATGGGGGATAAAGTAAGGCGATCTTAAATTCGCTTTACAGCTAATACAAATGAAGAGGTGATTCACTGATTGGGGAAAAATAACAAAAGTTTGAAGTATGTTTTAATGGTTGCAGTCTCATTGTCGCTGTCGTGCATGTATTGTTTTGAATCATGTGCTGATGTTTCGTATGCCGACCTGTTTCTGGCTGGGAAAGGTTACAAGCCTGTTGAAGATGCCTGGCCAATAAAACCACTGATTACATATCCTACCGACGGAAGCACCATTCCCGACAATCAACTCTACAGGGAATGGTGTGTAAAGACGTTCAAAAACGGTGAACAAATCTATGAGGCATACAAGGAAATTGCCTTTGAGATAAACTACCGGGCAGAACCGGCAAAAACCGATTACTGGCAGACACCGGTGGAAACAAGGAAGTATAAACAGGGAGACTGCGAGGATTCTGTATTCTTGTTCTTTTCCAAGCTTTCTGGGCTGGATATAGACGGAGACATCGTATGGGGCTGGGTTGTAGACAAAGAGAATTCGACCGCCTTTGCCCATGTATGGTATCAATTATTTGATAAACGGGGCAGACCTTACATCGTGGAAGGTTTTTCGAAGGAGTGGAACGGGATTATACCCGTAGAAATGCTTACCGAGGGAGAGAGACGTGTGCCGACATTCGTGTTGAGTCATAAACAGGTGAATCGCGTAGTAGATGAAATACTTCCGGGGTTTGATGAATCATTTGAGGACGATCAATTCCCCTGGACAGTCTATATGAATAATTCCACGGTTATCAAGGAAATCTTCCAAAAACTTCAGGTCATGTTTGCCAGGTATCAGGGACAGTTGAATCAATCATTGTATTGAAGATATTGCAAAATATTCCAATAATAAATTGATTCGTTTTATGGTCATAAAATGGGGCTTCTAAGAGGCGTACTTTACATCAAACCCCTTACTAACGAAAAAAGCCATTCTGCTACCACCCATAGAATGGTCCTTTTTAGAAGCCCTATATTTTGAATGTTTTTTCTTAATTTCATTTTAATAACTTACCCCACTTTCCATCCAATTTTTTTTGTTGGAATGAGTTTTCAAATTGAGTTTCCGGGAATTGGGATAGATCGGCATTTATTGCGCATTTTGCATACTTTTTTGCCTTTTCTTTATCAGACTTCCAATAGAGATCCGCCAGTACTGACAGGTTGTTGAGGTATCTTGGGCTGTCTTCCATTTTTTTTGCGTATTCCAGCGCCTTGTCGAGGTTTCCCCACATGAATCGCGGGGTATAATATGCGGCCAATGTCCTGTTAATGCCGGAGTAGTCATAAGGTTTTTGTGGATTATCCAGCGTTTCCGCCTTTCTCAGGGCTTCTTCAAAGTCGCTTTTTTTATTCAAAAAGTAGAATTTGCTGATGCTGCCGTGTTCGCCAAGGTTTTGCGCCATCCAATAATATCCGCCTACATTTTGTGGATCCAGCGAGATCGCTTCTCTTCCATACGCTTCTCCCGTTTCAAACCACGCAGCCTTTTCATCGTTGCACGTTGCATGGTACTCGGCCATTTTGAAATAACATCTGGATAGCTCGATGAGTACCTCTGCCTTTTTTTTGTTGCAGTTTTCACTGTTGTCGGGGATTTGTTTCAAAACATTTTGGTATGTCTCTATGGCTGATTTGAGACTTTCACGATTTTCTCTTCGATTATAAAGTTTTCTTGCGTTTTTGAATTCTTTATTTATATCGATATTCAGACTCGTATGTCCTGCCATGGTATAACTGCCATTCAATGTCCAAATACACCACATTGAAAGAGAAAATAATGCTATTTTTTTCATCATGATGAGATTCTTCATTTTACAAAAATACCTTTCCTTTGATGATGGCTACAGGGAAATTTTCAACTATTTAAGCGGGTTTCAGAGATATCTGACAACCGTAACTTTCAGATTATGCCATTTTGCACAGGTTAATTTAAAGCAACCTTTGTTCCATATTTCAAATCTTCATTAGGACTATATATCCTTGCATAAATAAAGCGACATATGTTATAGTGGCACCATCATTAAATAAAGGAGGTGCCATGAAAGCGATCAAAATACATGGGACGACCAAAAAGATACAGCAAGTGGTTAAACTTAGCAAACAAGCCCTTCGAGAAGGA
>JACRII010000140.1 GCA_016235875.1 Planctomycetota bacterium | reverse complement strand
TGCTTACTTTAGCTCACGCCTCACGTACATGGTCTCCACGGCTACATTGTTTCTTTCAATTGCCACTCTAATGATTGTCATTGCTGTATTGATGTTGATTAAAAGAAAGAGCAGTCAAGACTTACTCATCCAGCAAGCTAATAGTCAGAATAAATTCAAAGCATTACTGGCAGGTTTCGTTGTGGGCATATTAACAGGATTTCTGGGTATTGGTGGCGGTTTTTTGGTAGTGCCAGCGCTTGTCTTATTCTGCGGTATCTCAATGAAAGATGCTGTAGGGACGGCACTCTTGATTGTTGCGATCGACTGTTGCACCGGGTTGTTCGGGCATTTGCGTTATGGGGGTTTCGATCTTCGTGTAACGTTGCTGGTAACAATGGTTGCAATAGATGGCACGCTTATTGGTACCACCTTTTCTCATCGTATATCACCCGTAGGTCTGAAAAAATGGTTTGCCATATTCGTAATCGTGGTTGCGATATTTTTAATGGTGAAGAATTATACAGCCCTGTTCTAAATAGCCCCAGTCTGGTGAACTGGAATGAACAAGAATAAGCTGGACGGCTTATTAATCTGCAAGAACGATATAAGGAATAAAGAAAAAGAATTGGGGTATAGCAATAAGTACGTAAAAAGAAATAATTTTAAATGTTCTCATGTGCATTTGTGATTACCATGTCCAAGAACCATACGTTTTGTTAAAGGAACAATACCGATTAGTTTTCCTTTTTTGTCTGCAGTATAACAATAAAAGATAGTGCCGGAAGGTTTACTATTACGAATCACTTCGGTTCGAAGTAGAATTTAACTGTTCGGTGTGATTTTGTCTTGAAGATCTCATGGGTGTTTCATTATATCATGGCGCTGGACAACCTCAACCTAATTATCCCTCTTAAATGGATAAATAAAGCCAACATTCCCGACTGTCGCAACGCTCGACCCACATTATTACGTGTAGCGATATAAAAAGGCATTGAGTCATCGGGAAATATTTGAGATAATGGTGAGGCGAACGGAAGGATGAAGCCGGATGTTAATGAATGGGTTGGAGGAATTAATGCCTGAAGAAAAGGCTCAAAAGAGAAAAGGGATTGTGCATATCAATCATGAGTACTGCAAGCGCTGTGGTATTTGCGTAAATTTCTGCCCTGTTAAAAATCTGGAAATTCAACACCAGATGTTAAGGGAACTGGAAAGGTGTATTGCCTGCAAAATGTGCCAGCGTTACTGCCCGGACTTTGCGATTGAAATCGAGGAGATAGATGCCAAAGCAGTTATTACAGGGTAATCAGGCCATCGCAATGGCGGCTGAAGTCGCTGGTTTAAAATTCTTTGCGGGTTATCCCATTACACCCGCTTCTGAAATTATCCACGAGATGGTCAACAAAAAGCACATCAAGGTGCTGCAAATGGAGGACGAGATTGCATCCCTTAACGCCGTTATCGGCGCATCGCTGGCTGGACTCAAGGCGATGACGGCCACCTCTGGTCCTGGATTCTCTCTGATGCAGGAAAGCATAGGACTGGCCCACATGATGGAGGTGCCGCTCGTTATCGTTAACGTTCAAAGGGTAGGCCCCAGCACCGGTATGCCCACCCTGCCGGCACAGGGAGACGTTATTCAATGTATTCACGGCAGTCATGGGGATTATTTTCCCATCGTATTCTACCCCAATTCTGTTTTTGAACTTTATAAATTCACGGTCAATGCCTTTAATGCGGCAGAGGAATCCATGAGCCCCGTTATCCTCCTCAGCGATGGGTATATCAGCCACCTTTACGAAACGATTATTCCCCATAGGGATTTTGATATCAAAAAGCGTGACCGTCAGCCGCTGGGCGCCGGGAATCGACATTTTACCGGGCTATCCCACGAGGACTCTCTGCCAAAAACCTCAGATATCGACAATTATCGACGACTTATCACCCGCCTGCACGAAAAACAACAACTGACGGCTCAGCGATACAACGATTATGAATATATTGAATGCAGTAAGGACACGGACACATTGCTGATATCTTACGGGGCGCTGTCAAGAATAGCATATCATTTTAAAGACACATTCTCTCTCTACCGTCCCATACGCATGTTTCCCGTAGTTGAGGAGATCAAGATTATAGCGCCCAGGTATAAACGCATCATCATTATGGAAATGAATACAGGACAATATGCCCATGAGATTGAACGTATTTTACATCGTGAAGTGGAGTTTATACCAATCCTGGGTGGTCGCATCGATCTGGTAGAAATAAACCAAAAATTACTCGGGGTGAATCATGATAGAAGACCTTAAAGGCTTAGAAACGTGGCGAATATTCAGGATAATGAGCGAGTTTGTGGAGGGTTTTGAAGAACTCTCCGATATTGGTCCTGCCGTTACCATATTCGGCTCCGCCAGATTTCACAGGAATCATAAGTACTATAAAAAGGCCTTGGAGATTTCCTGTCTTCTGGCAGAGAATGGCTATACTATCATAACAGGCGGCGGACCCGGTATTATGGCGGCGGCCAATAAGGGCGCGTCTCTGAATAAGGTTATTTCCGTGGGACTGAACATTGTCCTTCCAAAGGAACAAAAGCCAAATCCGTTTCAAAACAAGTCTCTCAATTTTAAATATTTTTTTGCACGCAAGGTGATGTTTGTAAAATATGCAATGGGGTACGTATGTCTGCCCGGGGGTTTTGGAACACTGGATGAATTTTTTGAGGCACTGACCCTTATACAGACCCACAAAATATATCCTTTTCCTTTGATACTCGTGGGGAAGGAATACTGGCATGGGCTTATGCACTGGATAAGAACAACGATGCTGAAAGATAAAACAATATCAAAAGGGGATATAGAATTGATTAAATTAATAGATGATCCCGAAGAGGTTCTTTCTGTGATTAATTCCCACAGGGACTGGAAAATGAAGAAAATACAGCAATCGAACAAACGGAAAAGTAATACCCGTAAAATAACGGGGAATCTCATCGAATCTTAAATAACCAAATCCAAAAAACAAAAAGGCTCTCATGAACAAGGATACTGGTTTTAAACGATATCTGAAAATTGACTTGCTACCCACGCCGTGGTGCCCCGGTTGCGGGAATGGCATTGTCCTGAAAACGATCTGCCAGGCATTCGATGAATTGAACCTGCCCAAGAACGGCACCGTGGTCGTATCGGGAATCGGCTGTGCCGGCAGGAGCGCCGGTTTCTTTGACCTTGATTCAGTCCACACGGCACATGGCAGGGCTATCCCTGTGGCTGAAGGAATCAAATATGCCAATGATGCCCTCAATGTCGTGGTGGTAAGTGGAGATGGCGACCTGCTCGGTATCGGAGGCAATCATTTGCTGCACGCTATACGGCGGAATACAAATATTACCGTCATTTGTTACGCCAATGAGATTTACGGTATGACGGGAGGCCAGGTCTCCCCCACGACTCCGCACGGCACGAAGACCCTCACCACACCGAACGGCAACCAGGATCAGCCTGCGAACGTTCAATCTCTCTTTAAGCACCACAACTGCTACTATGCCCGTACTACGGCCTATCACCTGAATCACATGAAAAAATGTATTACGGAGGCATTGAAATTTAATGGATTCTCTTTTGTGGAGGCGAGAACTATGTGCATCGTCAATTACGGTCGCCGCCTGGGCTACAAAAACTCAAACGAGATGCTCCTGCACTATAAGGAATTTTACAAGGTGAACGACAATGCAACAGAACTGGCGCAGAATGAGATTGGAATAATAAAAAGCGCTTCGTGAGGAATATCAGAAGGCCAACCGTCTCGGTTAATCAGATCAAATTTGATGCGACCGAACTGCCTGCATAACATTTTATATCTGGCCTCTCAGCTTTGCCCAGATGAGACCTAGATATTCGTATACAACGCCTTCGGCCTTGATTAATTCATCGGCAGTTGGAAAAAAGTCACAGGGATTAATGCCCTGCTTTTCTTTCATTATATAATCAGTGGGAGCCGGGATTGGTTGCATACCCTGTTTTTTAAACATGCCCATTGAGCGCGGCATATGTGAGGCGGAAGTCACCAAAATAAATTTGTCGTTTCCAACGATTGATTTAATGATTCTGGCTTCATCTATGGTGTCTTTCGATTCAGATTCCAAAATCAAATCTTCCTCCTTCACACCAAGAGCTTTTGCGACCTCGGCCATCGTTTCCGCCCCTGGCACAGAATCAAAAACTTTTCCCTCTGACAAAATAAGTTTGCTTCCTGGCATCAGATTATGCAGTCGAATCGCTTCTGTAAGACGAACTAAAGATGCTCCTGAGAGTTGACTGGTAATAGGAATTTTTGGGTCAGATATGTGTCCTCCACCCAGAACGACAATCCACCTGGTCTGCGGCACAGCCTCACCAGGCACGAAATCGGATGCTGCGGTTGGAATAAGTGGTGGATACTGACATTCCAATCGTCTGAGAAATGTATTGGAAAGAGCAGGATAACTCAGGAGCGTAAATAGAATTACTCCAACAGAAATAATAATCTTTCCTGCCTTTTGTTTCCGCGTAAACAGAAGCAGCAGCAATCCCGCTATCAATATTTCCAGACATAACGGTACAGGAAAAAATAATTGACCAATAATTTTCTTCAGGATAAACATCTTTTGCCCCACAATAATTATGACCTACGGTTATAGAGAGAAAAACCGGAGATATCCATTGCCGCAAGGTGTTTTAACATCTTTTCGTTGTGATTTTACGACACCGTCTCAAGGGAGGAGAAAGATGGGTCTTTTGGTACTGCTATACGGCGCTGTGCACCATTCTGATAAAATTGGACGTTAAAACCCCTGTTCAGTTAATTGTTCCCGTGTCATACCACCAACATCTTCTTTTTTAAGAATCTTTTTAACCCACTTGCCCATCATGTCAATCTCGATATTCACCTGATCCCCTGTTTTCTTGTGTCCCAGGGTAGTCGAAGTCAATGTATACGGAATCAATGCCACAGAAAAAGTACCATCTGTTACACTGACAATCGTAAGACTGATGCCATCCACGGCGACAGAACCCTTTTCAATCATCATGTCGGTGAACCTCTTTTCGACCGAAAAGGACATTGTACACTGGTCTGCATGTTGTTTCTTTTCCTTTATTACGCCAACACCATCAATATGACCAGTAACAAAGTGACCTCCTAATCTGTCCCCTACCCTTAACGCCCTTTCAATATTAATCTTTTCAGCATTCCGCAATTTTCCTAACGTAGTTTTTGTAAGAGTTTCTCTGGATATATCAAAACCGGCAACAGTGCCTCTAACTTCTTTTACCGTAAGGCATACCCCATTAATGGCAATACTTTCCCCAAGCTTAAGTTCATCGCTAAAATCACCAATATCCAAAAGCAGTTCTGCCCCCCCTGCCTTCAGGGATAACTTTTTTATTACTGCTAAATTTTCGATAATGCCAGTAAACATAAATAATTTTCAAGAATTGACCTCCCTTTTATCCCCTCATTGCGAAGGAGGGGACGAGGGGTGGTTATAAGATTCTACCAAGGATGGTTTTCCCGGCCGTTACCTTTTCTCCAACCTTGACCATCACCTCAAACCTGACTAAATGAGGGACAAAGACCTCCACCCGCGAACCAAATTTTATCATGCCAAATCGCTGCCCCTGCTCAAAGACGTCTCCCACCTTACAGGCACAGACGATTCGTTTTGCAATCTTGCCGGCAATCTGCTTTACGGCAATCTTTACCTGGCTTCCGATGAGAGACAAACCCATCACATTGTTTTCGTTACTGCTGAAACATTCATCATCCCTGGCGTCCAGAAATTTACCTTTTGTATGCTTGATAAACTCCACACGACCGTGAACAGGCACGCGATTCACATGTACATTAAGCACGGACATGAAAATACTTATTTTGGTCGTATCACATTTTAAGTAATTATCCTCAAAGACAGGAACGATGTGTGATACCGTTCCGTCTGCCGGAGCAACAACAAGTTCTGCGCCCTGCGGCGTCCTCCTTTCAGGATCTCTGAAAAAATTAAATAAGAAAGATAAGAAGAAAATTGGAAGAGGCGCTACCCAGGGAAATAGCGCAATAGCCACACCTGCCCCGATAACGCAAGGAACACCAAAGACAATTAACTCTCTTACACCATATTTAGCCAGTGGAATACGCATATAAATCGACCGTTACAAAACCCTCCGAGTTGTAAATGTTGAAACCGCAGACTGCTCAGATTACAAAAACAAGATTATTTATGGAATATACCACAATAGTCACAGTTTTCCATAAAATATTATTTCTAAAGATTCTGTTTGACAAGTTCTAAAATATTTGCTACAAAAACCACTCATATTTTCACTTTTTTTATTTTTCATAACTAACCTTGTATCAAAGATATATAGATAATACAGGAGACTGCATTGACTACCATTAGTTGTGTTAAGGGACGCGAGATTCTGGATTCTCGCGGGAACCCTACGATAGAAGTAGACGTGATTTTAAAAGACGGAACGATGGGTCGTGCCGCTGTTCCTTCGGGTGCATCCACCGGGAAACGTGAGGCTCTGGAACTAAGGGATACAGACAAACCGAAGCGCTATCTGGGTAAAGGCGTACAAACGGCAGTAAAAAATGTGAATGAAATTATTGCCCATAAACTTGAAGGAATGGATGCAACCAGACAGGTTGAGATTGATAACCTTCTCATAAAATTAGATGGAACGAAAAACAAGGAAAAACTGGGCGCTAACGCCATGCTGGGTGTTTCTTTGGCTGTGGCCAAGGCAGCCGCCAACGCATTGTGTCTTCCGCTTTATCGATACATCGGCGGTACGAACGCCAGGGTACTTCCCGTCCCCATGATGAATATCCTAAACGGCGGTAAACATGCAGATAACAACATGGATATCCAGGAATTCATGATCGTGCCTATTGGTGCAAATAGCTTTGCTGAGGCATTACGCATGGGCGCTGAGGTCTTTCACAACCTCCGTTCCGTGCTGAAATCAAAAGGATATAATACCAATGTGGGTGATGAAGGTGGTTTTGCCCCAAACCTGAAGACCCACGAAGAAGCGCTCGACCTGATTATGGAGTCGATCAAGAAGGCAGGCTACGACGCTGGCAGAGACATCTACCTGGCACTTGACCCAGCAGCCAGTGAATTTTATAGGGAAAGGAAATACGTATTGCGGTCGGAAGGAGGCGCTAAAAAAACACATGACGAAATGATAGAGCTTTATTCAAGATTTTCAGGCAAGTACCCCATCTGCAGCATAGAAGACGGGCTTTCGGAAGAAGACTGGGAAGGCTGGAAAAAGCTCACGAAAAAGATGGGCGACAAAATACAAATCGTGGGGGATGATATTTTCGTGACGAATACAGAAATCCTTGCAAAAGGGATTGAGCAGGGAGTTGCCAATTCCATCCTGATCAAGGTCAATCAAATCGGCACGCTCACGGAAACACTCAACGCCATAGAAATGGCCAGGATGAACGGTTACACCACTGTTATTTCACACCGTTCCGGGGAAACAGAAGACACCACCATTGCCGATCTTGCCGTTGCTACGAATGCGGGTCAGATAAAAACGGGTTCTCTCTGCAGAACCGACAGGATATGTAAATACAACCAACTCATACGTATCGAAGAAAACCTTTCTGACAATGCAATTTATGGAGGCAAACTATGCAAGATGCAAAAATTGCCGTAAAGAAAAATAAGTTTTTCGGGAAATTTGTACTGATGGTGTTCGTAACGTCATGCGTGGTAATATTATTTTCTTCAATAATCACCAAGGTCAGGCAGGAAAGGTTCCGCATGCTGGAAAGCAAGACGATGCTTGAAAAACAAGCCGCACAGCTCGAGGCAGAGAATTCCATACTTGATAGAGAATATTCTGCCTTAAAAAGCGACCCTGTTCGTATTGAACAGGAAGCCCGAAACCAGTTCGGCTATATAGCGCCCGATGAGGTTACCTATTCGAGATATAATTTTCACATTAAAGGCATTCCACAGAAAGAACCAGCGAAAGCCGTGTCTCAGAACCGTTGGAAGGCATTTCTCTTCGAAGGCCCATTTCCATGGCAGTTCCCGGCTTTCATTGTCCTTATCGCATCGGCCTATTATTTGATTTCATATCACTGTGAATATAGAAAACTACATCAATCAAATTGTTAAAAATGCAAAAGCGGCGTCACGAATAATCGCTTCCGCCAATACTGCAACAAAAAACGCCGCCCTGAATTACATCGCAGAGGGTATCCTCTCCTCCGCTGCCATGCTCAAGTCAGAAAATGAGAAGGATATTACTGCCGCACAAAAGGCAGGACTTTCTGAGGCCATCATCGACCGTCTCCGCCTTACCGACAGCCGCATCAAGGGCATGGCTGACGGCGTTCGTCAAATCATCGGTCTTTCAGACCCTGTCGGCCAATTGATTTCTGGACATACCAGACCCAATGGCTTACAAATCCAAAAGGTACGCGTACCTATCGGTGTCATTGTCATTATCTATGAATCAAGACCCAACGTCACTGCCGATGCGGCTGCATTGTGTCTGAAGGCAGGCAATGCGGTCATCCTGCGCGGCGGAAAGGAATCCATCTACTCCAACATTGCCATAAACAAAATCCTTTCAGCAGCCTTGGAAAAGGCAGGATTGGACAGTCGGTGCATCCAGCTCATTGAAATTATTGAACGTGAGGCCATTGACTATTTACTCAGGGCAGATCAATACGTAGACGTCGTCATTCCGCGCGGCGGCGAGGCGCTTATCCGGGCTGTCGTGGAGAAATCCACTATCCCTGTCATCAAGCATTACAAAGGTGTGTGTCATACCTATGTAGATGAATTTGCTGACCTCAGGATGGCAGAGGAAATCTGTTTTAATGCCAAGGTACAACGCCCAGCTACATGCAATGCCATGGAAACCATGCTCATCCACGAAAAGATTGCAACAGTTTTTTTGACAGGCATGGCAAAAAAACTGCAGGATGCAAAGGTAGAAATACGGGGTTGTAATAAGACCTGTGAAATCCTGGGTAGGAGCCGTCTCCTGACGGCGACTGTAAAACAGGCAACTGACGAAGATTTTTATAACGAATACCTCGACCTGATTTTAAATATAAAGGTTGTAAATACAATGGATGATGCCATCGCCCACATGGCCAAATATGGGTCAAACCATTCCGATGCAATTGTCACGGACAATGTTGCCAACGCATTGAGATTCACCAAAGAGGTCGATTCGGCAGCCGTGTACGTCAATGCCTCCACCCGTTTCACCGACGGCTATGAATTCGGCATGGGCGCCGAGATCGGCATCAGCACAGACAAACTCCACGCCCGCGGCCCCATGGGCTTAGAAGAACTCACCTCTTACAAATTCGTGGTGTTTGGGAATGGGCAGGTAAGGAAGTAATAAACTATGCGATTTACTTATGATCCGCGTTATAACATTGCTTATATCCGATTTCATCCAAAGAATGCCGAAGTTGAAACAATACGAATCAGTGACGAGTTGAATGTTGATATGGCACCAGATGGAACAATTTACGGTATAGAACTTCTCAATGCAAATGAGCAATTACAACGTGGGGATACAGGTAGACTTTTGATTATCAACGAGGCAACAGGCGAACAGAAAGAGTTTCCGTTGTCTATTATTGAGGAAAGAAGTCATACATAAAGTTACTTATAGCGATGATAACTTATGATAGTGTTGCAGTAGTATAAGACGTACAATATTCAATGCAGTATTTGCTGAGAAATTTTTGATGTCTATCCGTGAGCCTTTGAAACGGCACTCTTTTACCTCCACATCATTATCAACTGCGACGGCTATATAAACTAAACCAACGGGTTTTTCTTTTGTTGCGCCAGTTGGTCCAGCAATGCCTGTAATGCCAACACCGATGTTCGCCGATGCCCTTTTTTTGATACCTTCCACCATTGCCCTTGCCACCTGCGGACTCACGGCGCCATGTTTTTCGATAACTTCGTCTGAAACACCCAATATATCTACCTTTGCCTTATTACTGTAAGCGACTACGCCTTCCAAAAAATACTCAGAAATACCTGGAATATTTGTAAATTTATCCGATACTAATCCTCCCGTGCAGGACTCGGCAACGGCAATTGTTTTATTGTATTTTTTTAGAAGTGTATAAACGGCATGTTCAAGGGCCCCGTCACCCACTCCAAATACTGCATCGCCAAGTTTTACACGAATATCCTGCTCTACTCTATCCAAAATTTTTTCAGCATCTTCTCTTGTTGTTGCAGTTACAAGTATATTGATGGTTACAATGCCATCATGTACCAGTGTCATTATCTTAATCGGTTCTTCTCTTTCTATATATACCTTCATTTGTGCTTCAACATCAGGTTCCGAAATACCATAGGTATGCAAATCCCTTAACAATGTGCATCTTCCCTCCAAATTGTGTTTTTTAGTATAAATCTCCAAATATTTATTCAGCATCGACTGCATTTCTCGTGGAACGCCTGGCAAGCAGACGATCTCAGTATTGCCACAATTAAGAGCAAATCCCGTTGCTGTTCCATTATCATTGTGGAGCGCAAG
This sequence comes from Planctomycetota bacterium, assembly GCA_016235875.1. Classification (GTDB taxonomy): domain Bacteria; phylum Planctomycetota; class Brocadiia; order Brocadiales; family Brocadiaceae; genus Wunengus. Next base: position 9,270 of record JACRII010000140.1, on the reverse strand, counting down.
AGCGCCTTCAGGAATTAAGGTTTGTTTCTTTTGTGCATCCGGTACGTTCCTATGCTGCCCCCCAAAATATTTCTGTATGCGAACAAACGCATCTTTATCCTGGGCAAGAGGAATATCAAAGAATTCTGAGACGGCTTCACGTGTTATGTCATTTGCCGTTGGCCCCAGTCCTCCCGTTGTAATAATCAGATTTGCTCGATTTCTGGCAATTTTCAAGGCAGACTTTAACAACTCCTTATCATCACCGACCGACGTCTGGAACAGTACGTGAATTCCTTTTTCTGACAATTTCTGTGCAATGTAAGGGGTATTTGTATCCACAATTTGTCCTAAGACGATTTCTGACCCTATAGTAATAATTTCAGCTTTTGTCATATACACATTTCCAAATATTGTTTAGCCACGAATGAACACGAATATCGATTCCCGACTATGTCCCCCTTTGTTAAAGGGGGATTTTTGCCGATTCAATCGTCCTCGATTGAACCGAACTGTTTCGGTTCAGGCTGCAAGCCTGAACCAGCAAGAACCATTCGTGTCAATTCGTGTTCATTCGTGGCTAATTTGTCACTGCTTCTGTCTTGTGAAAATAATTAAATATATCGGTTGCCTGCTTTAGCGGTAGTTTACTGATTTCGATTAATTGTTCGATTGTGGCGTTTCGTATGCCTTCAATGCTGCCAAAGCACTTCATTAATGACTTTTTACGCGCCGCCCCAATTCCGGGGATCTCATCCAATGGCGATTTATAATACTCCTTGTCCCGAAGCTTTCTATGGTAAGTAATTGCAAAGCGATGCGCCTCATCACGCACCTTATCAAGGAATAGGAGTTCAGGTGCAGACGGACTGAGCATGATTGGCTCTGATATATGAGGCAAAAAGACCTGTTCACCAATCTTTTCGCCTGTTACACTGCTTTCAGTTCTGCCTTTTGCCAAGGCAATCAGGTCAACATTCCCTATCGCTAATTCCTCAAACACCTTCAACGCCACACCCAATTGACCCTTGCCGCCGTCCACAACAATCAAGTTAGGCAAATCGCCTTCTTCCACCGCTCTTTTGCATCTCCTTGTTAACACTTCATACATCATGGCATAATCATCGATCTGTCCAACGGTTTTTATCTTAAATCTTTTGTATCTGGATTTGTTCGGCTTCCCCTGTTCAAAGGTAACCACAGACCCTACGGTCTGTTTGCCAAATATATTGGAGATATCAAAGCACTCAATACGTTCCGGTATTTGTTTTAATTTTAAGGTTTCCTTTAAGCTCTGTAACGTCCTTGCAAAGTCCTCTTCGTGAACACGTGACACAAGATAGGCATTCTCTGCATTCTTTTGCGCCATTTCAATAAGCCGCACCTTATCCCCCCGCTGAGGATATATCACTTCCACCTTCCTGCCATTCCTTTCACTAAGCCATTCTTCAAGCAGCTTTGCATCTGCTGATTGCACAGGGATAATAACCTCTGATGGTATAAATCTTGTCTGACTATAAAACTGATTGAGGAAAGACCTCAGTACCTCTTCGATGGTATTATGATTCGTAGAGAAATGATACGAGGCCACATCTTCCATATTTCCCGACCGAACGAACATAGCCTCAATATACACCTCATTCCCCGACATATAATAACCGAAGACATCGCGGTCTACAAATGTCATTGAATGAATCCTCTGTTTTTCGACTGTTTCTTCAATAGCCCGGATACGGTCTCGTATCTTTGCCGCCTTTTCATACCGCATCGCCCTGGATTCTTCATACATTTGCTGTTTCAAAATACCGATAAGGTCTTCCTGTTTGCCTTTTAAAATCAAGACCACCTGATCTATCAGCCCCTGATAAGCAACCTCATCCACCAGGTCACAACACGGCCCCAGGCACTTATGAATCTGGTAATAGAGACAGGGTTTTACCCTGCTTTTAAATACGTTATCAGGACATTTGCGTATGGGAATTGTGTCGTTAATGTATCGCAACGTCTCCCGTACCGCCCTTGAAGAGGCATAAGGGCCGAAATACATCGCACCATCATCTTCGATCTGCCGCACTACCTTTGGATAAGGGAATTTTTTGTTGACCTCCAGTTTGCTGCTTATAAAGGTCTTATCGTCGCGGAGGTTGATGTTAAATTTTGGTTTAAATTGCTTGATGAGGTTGTTTTCAAGAATAAGGGCTTCCTTCTCAGTCTCAGTAAGCACAAAGTCAATGTCGGCAACGCGGCGCACCAGATATTCCGTGTAGAGCCTGTCGTCCGTGCTTTTCTGAAAATAGCTCCTTACCCGATTTTTCAGGTTCTTGGCCTTACCCACATAGATTACTCTGTGTTTGGCATCCTTCATGAGATAAACACCAGGTGAGGTAGAAAGATTTTTGAGTTTGTTTTCCAGCTTCATAATATATAACATTTATAACAAGTACGGCTCATTTTGTAAATATTCTTTGACAATATCTGGTGACATTGCTAATATACGCATCAACATGGAAATAAAAGACCGTTCCAAACTACTCACCGAACAACGCAATCCACGCACCATTACCATTGACAGCAAAACCACCCTGGAAATTATCGACACCATCAATGCCGAGGATGCAAGGGTCTTTTCGGCGGTGCATAAAGAACGACAAAGCATTGCAAAGGCCGTTGACCTGATCGTTGACGCTATTTCCAAAGAAGGCGGGCGTCTCATATACGTTGGCGCCGGAACCAGCGGAAGATTAGGAATATTGGACGCATCAGAATGCCCACCTACTTTCAGCACCGACCCCAATATGGTCATTGGAATTATTGCAGGCGGTGAGAGGGCCGTATTTCAATCAATCGAAGGAGCCGAGGACTTACCGGAAAATGGCGCAAAAGATATCCAACAAAAAGAAGTAACCCACCGTGACGTGGTTGTCGGTATCACCACGGGTGGCACAACTCCGTACGTCATGGGCGCTTTGTTCGAAGCGAAGAAACGTAATGCAAAGACCGTCTTTCTATGCTGCAACCTGGAAACCACGCCAACTTTTGAAGTGGACGTTATCATCAGACCAATCGTAGGACCTGAAGTCATAACAGGCTCGACCCGCATGAAGGCCGGTACAGCCACCAAGCTCATTCTGAACATGCTGTCAACTGCGACTATGATCAAGCTAGGCAAGATATATGAAAACCTTATGGTCGACCTGAAGGCTATGAATGCAAAGCTTGCTGACCGCGCCGAACGCATTATTACGACTGTTACGGGCGTCAATCGGGAAGATGCCAAAAAATTGCTAACCGATGCCTATGGTAATGCTAAAGTTGCCATTGTTATGCAGAAACTGGGCTTAGAATATGCGGAAGCCAAAAAAAGGCTCGATGCATGTGGTGGATTTGTAAGAAGGGTTTTACAACAGTAAATATCAGCATATTTTCAACATAATTCAGCTGATTTCGCGCTGACATCTGCTATATCAATCGATAACATGCTGGCAATTGTGGAATAAAGATAAAAATAAATGTTAGGCATTTCTATATGGAATTGCCGTGTTTAAATATGCGAGTTATTTTGAAAAAGATGCCCTAACAAAACGACCATACATAAAAAAGGAGTGGTGTGAACGAGTCGTTTCCTTCAGAAAGTATGTAGAAGAGCAACCTAACGGTCGGTTTCGCTTTTGGGGTCAAGTCCCCGAATACGGAAACAGATATCTTCGCGTTGTAACACTTCCAGATCAGAAGACTATTCTCAACGCTTTTTTTGACCGAAATTTTAAGGAGGTGACCTGAAATGAGACTTAGTTATCATGCTGACACCGATTCGCTTTACATTCATCTTGTCGAGCGTCCTGGAACAGAAGCCCGTGAAGTTGCGCCAGGGATTGTGGTCGATTTTGATGCTGAGGGAAAACCTGTTGGAATCGATATTGACCATGCTCAGAATATTCTGGATCTTACAACTCTTGATGCCGAATCTCTACCAATAAAAGTTAAGACTGCATGATGAATAGAATTAATATAAAGACATGAAATTAGAATCAACGACCATAAAAGCCTAACAAGCGGTTTAACTCGGATGTAGCACAAGCACCGCACCGGTTAACCACCACGTTTTACATTGTAAAGAAATAATTTTGTATCGATTCATAATTGCTTTTTTTAAAGAGAATTCCTCACCTAAAAACGATTATGGTTTACTCTTCGATCAGGGGTTTTATGGTTTGCGAAATGATGAACCTGTTGTTGGAAACCCACCGATAAATAGCATACAGTAACACCCTGATTACAGGTGTTTTGAACAGGAAGGACAACCATCTGTAACCCTTCAACCGATTGAGTACCTCTGGTAGTGCCTTGTCTCCCACCAATATCTTATTATTGGGAAGCACTATGTGGAAAGATTTTTGGCAGGCTTTATCTGTTATTTCCGGGAACCGATTTTTGCGTTCCTCTGATTGGCATGGAACGAACTCAAAGACATCATCTTGTATGGCATGTAATTCAATCCATTTCATGCACCCACGGCACAAACTGCACCTGTCATCGTAAATAAGGACAGCCTTTTTTATCTTTTTCATAGCGCAACTATGCCGCAACCAAATCCCCCTCAAAAAAATAAGGATTGAAGGGGGTTGTAAATACTTGCGAAAACCCGTCCTCTTGAAAATATGTTCCTGACATGACCAAAAATGGAGAAAAGAGGCTTATAAACAGTAGACACTTATGGGCAAAGGAGCTTGAAAGTATCTCACCCGCCCTTAATCCCTCCCATCGTTCGACTGAGCTCACGACGAAATCAAGGGAGGGAAATCGCCCTCGCCCCTTGTGGGAGAGGGTTTGGGTGAGGGGTATTTTTGTGTCAATACTATAGCACAAAAAATCAGACAGGATTAACAAGATTCCGAATTATCCATGTCTGAATCTTACCAATCACGAACCTCAATTTCGCAGAGTTCTATCCCTGATAGATTGGAAATATCTTTCACCGGCTGACTGCCGTCGTACGTGCTTTCCAGAACAGCATTCCCGTTATTATAGATTGTAATCGGTTCATTATTGATGTTCCTCTGGAGGAGAAATTTATAATGAAACTGTGTACGATTCCCGGAATTCCTGGTAATCACAGACACGACCCTGTTTTTACCATGTGCCAGTTTATCCGCTGCATTGCAAAACCTCTTATGTTGCAGTTTTTCAGATTTCTGTGTGTCAATAAAAACCAGAGCGACTACATCCCCCTCTGTTAATTCTGCAAGGTTAAATCCTATGCCATCCAATCCACCAGTAACGACGATTTTTGTCGGTTCTTTGTGGATTAGTTTCTTTGTTTTGTCCCATGCTTCAGGGCTTTTCAAGAAATAATCCACAATATTCCCCTGGGCAAAACTTATGCTACTCAGCGATAACAGGAATAATATTATAAATAATATACATTGAGTACGCTTCATTTTATAGTCTCTTATAGTGTTTTTAGTCAGAATATACCCCTCACTCTAGCCCTCTCCCACCATAGGCAGTGTCATTGAATTAAGATATTGTGTCGCCCTTTTAGGGCTAAAATATTATTAAATCTTTGTCCCAGGGCTGTCACCCTGGGCTATACTCTGTCAGCCCTTCGGGCTTTACCTCAAAGAGAAAAGATCACTCCCTTAATTCAATGACATTGTCCACAAGGGGAGAGGAAACTTCTCTCTTTAACAAAGAGAGGATAATAAGCTTCGATGTACTTTCTGTCTCTATAGTTTATGGTAATTTTATGTATAAATTATGAGCTTTAATATAATCTTCCACACATTGCGGAACAAGATACCGTATGCTCCTTCCACTGCGTAATCTATCGCGAATTTCGGTGGAGGATATACCAATGGTTGGTATTGTGACTTTTAGTCTCCCGATCTCTGCTATTTTTTCATCTGAAAATACCTTAATCCCCCTAAGTCCGCATTCCAGAGAGGGGGACTTAGAAATTCCATTTGCTGAAATCGGGGAACGATTGACCACTATAAAACGACACACCCCGGAAAGTGTGTTAATGTCTTTCCAGGTACTTATTTCATTTATCATATCAGTTCCCATAATAAGATACAAATTGTGTTCTTCTCCATATATCTCCCTTAAAACCCTGATTGTATCAATGGTATATGATTTCCCAGACCGTTTAATTTCTAAATCGGAAACCTCAAAGTGATCATTGTCGCTTATTGCACTTTTTACCATTTGATACCGATGAAAAGAATCTATTAAATCACTTGATTCCTTATGGGGAGATATCCCGGTAGGCATAAATATCACCTTTGACAATCCCCGATGCCGAAACACTTCTTCTGCAACAATGAGATGACCAATATGAATCGGATTAAATGACCCGCCCAATATGCCAATATCCATTATATTTATTCTACAAGCTGGGTGAAGCGGAACGCACCCACAGAGTTTTTTGGGTCTGTTGTGTTCATTGTGTTAACCCAAGAAACACAAGAAACTCTATAAACTTAGGAAACCGGGGAAGGTGTCCGCTTTTGCTTAACCCATCCCACCTGATGACCGGTAAATGAAAAATAGTCTCTAAAGAAATTGCATTATATAAACGAACATGAATAAGTCAATAAAAATGGATTCGTTTTTCATTGACTCATCATAAAACGTGTGCTAGCATCTGTGGTAATTCTTATTTATGTTCATGAATTTCAATGTAGGGGTTGAAAATTTTCAACCCCTACAAGTTGCTGAAAAAGGCAGCCTAATTTAAAAACCAAGGAATTTTAGTGAAGATTGTATATTTTGACTGTTTTTCTGGTATTAGCGGGGACATGATCCTTGGCGCCTTTGTTGATGCAGGGCTGGACATTAATTTTCTACAAGAACAACTGGCGCAACTCCACCTTCATGGCTATGAAATATCGGCAGAAAAGGTTAAACGCGCCGGGATATGCGGGACAAAGGTTCACGTAATAATATCTCATATGGATAAACACTCACATTCAACCCATCATCACCACGATTCACATTTAAACTTTTCTGGCATAAAAACAATTATTGAAAATAGCAATCTTCATCATGACATCAAGTATGACGGCGTCAGGATTTTTCAAAGACTGGCTGAGGTTGAGGCAAAAGTCCACAATATCTCACCGGAAAAGGTTCATTTTCACGAAGTGGGGGCAATAGATTCTATCGTTGATATTGTTGGCTCTGTGATAGCCATTAAGCACTTTGGAATCGAAAAGATATATTTTTCTCCGATTCCAACAGGACATGGATACACAAAATGCGAACACGGTACGTTCCCGGTCCCTGCCCCGGCAACGGCAGAACTCCTGAAGATGCAATTATTGAAATCTGTCGATATAGAGAAAGAATTAACAACTCCCACCGGCGCTGCGATAATAACGACGCTGGGAGAAGGTCTGCATACTACGCCAGAAATGAGAATCCTCCAGATTGGCTACGGAGCAGGCAGTAATGACAACCCCACCGTGCCTAATTTGTTACGTATACTGATTGGAGAAGTAACTCCAAACATAGCATCAGATGAAATGTGGATTGTCGAAACAAACATCGACAATATGTCCGGTGAGGTATTAGGATACGTCATGGAAAAATTATTTGAGGCAGGCGCTGTTGATGCCTATTTCACGCCAATTCAAATGAAAAAGGGACGTCCTGGAATAATCATCAGTGCTATAGTTGCGGAATCGAGTCTCTCTGCCGTTGAGTTAGTTTTATTCAATCAAACAACTACGTTCGGTATACGGAAATACAAAGTGGTTCGCACAATACTCACCCGGGAATTTAAAGAGGTAGATAGCCAATTTGGTAAGATAAAAGTTAAGATCGGGAAATTTAATGGCGATATTAAAAGCTTTTCGCCAGAATATGAAGATTGTAAGAAAATTGCAGAGGAAAGAGGTATCCCTTTAAAACAAGTCTATAGTATCATTTCAAAAGATTTGGAAAATATTATTCTTCTATAAATGACACGCAGAGAATCAAAAATAATTAAAAATTTACACCTCCCCATTCTCATTTTTGTTATTGTATGCTTGTCACAATTTGTTTATTTGAATTCCCTGTCAAATCAATTTGTTTATGATGATGAATTTACGATCGTTACTAATTATTTTATAAAAACATGGAACAACCTACCCCTCCTTTTCAGTAAAGATTATTTCAGGTATTCAGGAGAATTGAGTTACCGTCCAGTAGTTACCTTGTCATATTTTATTGATTATTCCCTCTGGAAGCTGAATCCTTTCGGTTTCCACCTTACCAACACGCTTTTACACACCCTCAATTCTGTTTTGCTTTTTTTCCTGTTAAAAAGGATTTTCAACTGCCGAACTACTTCTTTTATTACTACCCTTATATTTTCATGTCATCCTGTCCTCACTGAAGCGGTTAATGCCGTCAGTTACCGGGAAGACCTGCTTGCAGCTATCTTTTTTATAGCGGCTTTCCTACTGTACGTGAAAACAAGTAAGGATGAACGGTCGTTCTCCCCTGCTTATTTTGCCTCAGTGGGATGCTATCTATTAGGGATATTCTCCAAGGAAATGGCAATTACCTTACCACTGCTTATTTTTTTATATGACCTCGTTTTCACAAAAGTGCAAATCCTTAGCAATAAATTCACACGCTAATACACAGGTAATATCCTAGAAACCATCTTTTATCTTTTAATGAGATTTGTGGTTCTGAATAACCCGGTAGAATCACATGTTTCATACCCCGAAGGCAGTATCTTTATCAACTTTCTGACTATGTCCAGGGTACTTGCCTTGTATATGAAACTCTTCTTTGTCCCAGTCACTCTTTGTGCAGATTATGTCATACCATATTCCACATCCCTGTCTGATACTTCATTCATATTGTCTTTACTTCTTCTTGTCGCTGTGATTGTCATTACCTATAAATTGTTTTTCTACTCAAAAATCCTGTTCTTTTCTGTCGTATGGTTTTTTGTCGGCTTATTGCCAGTATTAAATATCGTACCAATCGAAAATATTATGGCAGAAAGATACCTGTGTTTGCCTATTATTGGGTTCTGTATGGTAATCGGCAACCTCCTGGTACAACGTCATAATAAAATTGGTCCTTTTAATAATGCCTCCATAACTGTTATTTTATTAGTTCTTATATTGGCGATATTCTCTTTTAAGACAATGAAACAAAACACGGTATGGACGGACCAAACAGTTTTGTGGACAAACACCGCAAGAATATCTCCAAAAAGTTTTAAGGCCCACAATAATCTCGGAAATATTTACAGGAATGCCGGAAGATTAGACGAGGCGATTGTTG
>JACRII010000020.1 GCA_016235875.1 Planctomycetota bacterium | reverse complement strand
GGATGTCTACTGAACGAATTAGAAATTTCTGTATAATTGCACATATTGACCACGGGAAATCCACCCTGGCGGATCGTCTGCTGGAAAAGACGCATACGATTACGTCCAGGGAATTCCGCAACCAGATGCTCGATGATATGGACCTGGAACGCGAACGCGGAATTACCATCAAGGCCAGCGCGGTAGCATTGAAGCTTGTGCGGGATGGCAAGGAATATAATTTAAACCTGATTGATACGCCGGGTCACGTGGACTTCAGTTACGAGGTCTCCAGGAGTCTGGGCGCTTGCGAAGGTGCTCTCTTGCTGGTGGATGCCTCACAGGGCGTTGAGGCACAGACGGTCGCCAATGCCTATCTTGCCATGGAGCATAATCTGGCAATCATCCCTCTTATCAGCAAGATAGACCTGCCAAACTCCCGTCCTGATGACGTGCTTAACGAAATGGAAAAGACCTTGGGCATTGTTCCCGAAGAGGCATTAATGGTAAGCGCAAAGACCGGAAAAGGTATTGATGAAATCTTCGATGCCGTTATCAAACGCATCCCACCGCCAAAAGGCAACCCGAACGCACCATTACGGTCCCTGATCTTCGATTCGGTATATGATGAATATCGCGGCGTCGTTGTTTACCTGCGTATCTTCGACGGTTCCGTTAAGGTGGGCGATGAGATATACATGATGAAGACAAACAGTTCTTTCAAGGTGGAAGAAGTAGGCGTCTTTAAGCCCAAGATGGTAGTAAAAGACAGCCTTTCTGCCGGAGAAGTAGGCTACTGCATTGCCAATATCAAATCACTTCATGATGTGAAGGTGGGAGATACGGTTACTCATAATAGGGACAGGACGGCTGAGGCGTTGCCTGGCTACCGACCGCCCATGCCTATGGTGTACTGCGGCATTTATCCGACAAATAACTCCGACTTTCACCTGCTTCGTGAGGCATTGGAACGGTTGAGCCTGAACGATTCATCATTTACCTTTGAGCCGGAGACCTCGCAGGCGCTTGGGTTTGGTTTTCGGTGCGGATTCCTTGGACTCTTGCACATGGAGATCGTCCAGGAACGTCTGGAACGTGAGAGCAACATCAACATTGTGCAGACTGCCCCCAACGTAACCTACGAAATATTGAAAACAAACAAAGAGATAATCAAAGTTGATAATCCTGAAAAAGTGCCGCCGGTAAATGAAATCGAGGAATTTCGTGAACCGATGGTACGCGCCAGCTTTATCCTGCCAACTGAGTATCTGGGCACAATTATGCAGCTCGCCGAAGGGCGCCGGGGAAGATACAAGAGCACTGAATATCTCAGTGAAAAACGTGCGATCCTTATCTATGAACTGCCGCTGGCGGAGATTATCTTTGATTTCTTTGACAAGATGAAATCTGCCACGAGGGGTTATGGCACACTGGATTACGATTTTATTGGATATGAGACTGCAGACCTTGTAAAATTAGACATTCTTGTAGCAAGTAAACGCGTAGACGCCCTTTCGACAATTGTACACAGGAAAGACGCCGATATTAAGGGCAGGAAACTGGTGAAAAAGCTTAAGAACGAAATCTCGCGCCACCTGTTTGAGGTTATATTACAGGCGGCAGTCGGAAGCAGGATTATTGCAAGGGAATCGATCCGTCCCATCGCAAAAAATGTAACCGCCAAGTGTTACGGCGGCGATATTACCAGGAAACGAAAACTTTTGGAAAAACAGAAAGAAGGTAAAAAAAGGATGAAATCCGTAGGAAGCGTGGAAATTCCTCAAAAGGCATTCTTGTCTGTACTTTCCGTCGATGAATGAGGTGCAGAGTGGCTGATATTAAAGAAAAACAACCGGCTCCCAAGTTAAATAACACGACAAAAAAACGCAAAGGCAAGTTACGCGAAAATATTGAATCGATAGCCTTCGCCATAGCGCTGGCATTCGCCATCCGCTATTTCGTAGTGGAGGCGTTTAAAATCCCTACCGGCTCGATGGCGCCGACCTTACTGGGCGAACACAAAGATGTGAAATGCCCAAATTGCGGCTGGTTTTTTTATGCCGACCGTCAAAGCGAAAGCGCAACCTGCCCCAACTGCCAGTTCGAGATGAGCGCCTCTCTCTATTGCAACAACTGCAATAACAGGATACGATACAACTGGCCTGCATGGCTGTGGAGAAAGGGAACGTGTCCAAAGTGTCAAATCACAATCCCTTGGGTAGACCTGTCGAATCGGGTAATCCACGGAGGAAATAGGATATTGGTCAACAAATTCTGGTTGAAATTTAAAAAACCGCAGCGATGGGATGTTACCGTGTTTGTTTATCCATTGTATGATCTTACGTGCAAAAGTTGTTCTGCACAATTGCCTGATACCGAATGGCGCGACGGATTGCGCTGCCCGCGCTGCAACTCGACTCGATTCTCGAAGAAAACAAAGAATTACATTAAACGGCTTGTCGGCCTGCCCGGCGAAAAGTTGCAGATCGTCAATGGCGATATTTATATCAACGACAAGATACAAAGAAAACCCGACTCTGTACAGGAAACGCTGTGGCTGCCTGTATACAATAGCCATTATTTGACAAAAGAAGAGACTGCTCCAGCATGGGTAACCGATAGCGATGCGTGGACGATTCACAAAGATTCACTCACCTTGAATAATACGTCTCAAGGCAGTTCGGATCCGTCTCTGGTAACATTCGGACGTAGGATTTCAGACCAAAACGGTTACAATAACAGATCCGGCAGCAATGAAATGGGAGATATAAAGATCAGCTTCGACGTAACCCCATTAAAAGGCTCTCAAAACCTGGAAATTGTTCTGGAAGAGAATAGTGATGTATTTACTGCCATCATTCCAACGAACGATACGAACGTAAAAGGTTGTCTCAAGAAGGCCGAAAATATTGTTATGGAAGAAGACATTCACATACAAACGGAACAAAAACACAACATAACATTTGCGAATGTGGATGGTATCGTATCACTTTCGATAGATAATAAAAAAGTCTTTGTATTCGACAATGATGACGGAAAACTGCCGGACGTGCGTCCATTCGATACGAGCGGGGTTCGTTTTGGCGGCGCTCATGTAAATGCAACCTTTGAAGATATTAGGATTTTTCATGACATTTACTATACCAATCTCTCCGCCGGTACATGGGGCACAACCCAGCCAATACAATTAGGCGAGAAGGATTACTTCATGATGGGTGACAACAGCAGAAACAGCAATGACAGCCGCGTTTGGAAATTCGTCCCTGAAAAGAACATCGTCGGCAAGGCATTTTTCGTATTCTGGCCGTTGAATAATATTAAGTTTATAAAGTGATATATAGAAGACGGGAGTCAGAAGCCAGAAGTTAGAATGCAAAGATAAAAAATCAACATGCAATACTAACACAAGACCATGAAATTATATCTTGACTTATGCGTTTATAACAGACCATTTGATTATCAAGGATACGACAGAGTAGCATTAGAAACAAGTATTTTTACTTATATTCTAGAGAAGATTGAAGCAGGCGCTTATATTCTTGTGGCTTCCGATGCCTTGATATATGAAAATAATAAAAATACCGATAGTTTAAAAAATACACGTATAGCCACATATTTTAACCTTGCCCAGGAATTTATTGAAATTAATAATTCCGATATTGAAAGGGTAAAATCCTTAAAGGGATTTGGATTTTCAGATATTGATGCCTTGCATATATCGCTTGCAGAGAGATCGAACGCAGACTATTTCATTACCTGTGATGATGATATAACCAATCGTTATAAAAAACACAAAGACTTTATAAAAGTGGACATAGTAAGCTTGACAGAGTTTATTGGATTGGAGGTAAAATAATATGGGAACTACATTTGCCGAAATAAAAACCATTGGATGGAGGGCTTTGGTAAAAGAACTTGGTTACTCCGATGCTACAAAGTTTATTCTTCTTTATGAAAAGGGAGAGGGAGACTATACAAAGGAACGCAAAGAATTATTTAAAAATATTACAATTGAGGATATTGTTAGGGAAATAAAAGAAAGTAAAAAATAATCTATATATTGTTCCAGTGAGAATTTCCCTAAAAAAGGGATTTATGAATTAATACCATGAATTTATTAAGAGCAGAAGGGTTAACAAAATCATACGGCAAACGCACCGTCGTAAAACAGGTCAGTTTTGAGGTCAATGACGGGGAGATCGTAGGATTACTTGGTCAAAACGGGGCCGGCAAGAGCACATCCTTCAATATGATTATCGGCGCCATACGGCCTGACAGCGGACGGGTAATCTTCCAGAATGAGGATATTACCGACCTCCCCATCTATCAGCGCGCAAGGAAAGGAATGGGCTACCTCTGCCAGGAACCGTCTGTCTTCCAGCGTCTGACAGTGGAAGAGAATATCCTCGCCATCCTGGAGACACACCGATACAACTCCGACGATAAATACAAACGACTGATTGAACTGCTTACCGAATTTAACTTAAAATCACTGGCAAAAAACATGGCATTCACCCTTTCGGGCGGCGAAAGAAGGCGGCTCGAAATCGCGCGGGCACTCGCCAGTTCACCCACCATGATCCTCCTCGATGAACCGTTTACCGGCGTAGACCCTATTGCCGTCAACGAAGTACAGGACATCGTCTTAAAGCTCAAGAACAAAGGGATCGGTCTGCTCATCACCGACCACAACGTACGAGAAGCCCTCAGTATTACAAATCGTTCGTACATTATAAACGAAGGCTCGGTCGTTGCCAGCGGCACCACTCAGGAAATTCTGAGCAACCCCGTTGCCCGCCAGTCCTATTTAGGGGATAATTTCCCTACCAGTGAACACCGATTAACAGACTTTACTGCCCCTGGTAAAAAGTCACCGGATGCCGATCGAAGACCCATCGTTCGCAAAGACGCCAAGCGATAGGACTGAAAATATTTAGAATAACATAAACCACACGAACAGAAGAAATTGAATTTAGCCATTTTCGTGTTTTTCGTGGGTAAATTGAACCTCCATGCTGGTTCAGGCTTGTAGCCTGAACCGAAACATTTTGGTTCAATCGAGGACGATTGAACCAGCAAAAAACAGAACGTAAAAAAACCATGCCCCTTTCCATCAAAAAACCAGCGCTGATGTTTCTCACATCAAAAATATTTCGACGTTTCTTGTTTTCCTTTTTAGCCTTATCACTGATACCACTGATCCTTGTTGCCTGGTTGACATTAATACATGGGCGAGCAGAAGTCTATAAACAATCTCTGGCACAACTCCGTATTGCTGCTGATGGCGCGGAAGCACAGGTAAGTGAATATCTAAACTATTTGAAATACCGAACGAGTGGGTTCTGTTCAGACGTGTTCGTCACAAACGCTATCATAAAGGCCAATCGACATCCGGAAAATAAACAAATTATTGAAAAGTTGAATTACCATCTGGCTTTCAATAAATTACCAACATTCCCGGAATGCATAGAAACGTTTATCACAAATACAAAAGGAGTGGTTGTTGCCTCTTCCGATGTCTCCAGTATAGGTAACGATCTTTCTCAAATGAGTTACTTCCTCAACGGTCAAAAATCCATTTATGTTAGCGACATCTTCCGGGAAACAAAAACAGGACAGATTATCTGGGTTGTATCTGCGCCGCTTACCAGCAAAACAAGCGGAGAATTTATTGGGGTACTGGCAAATCGAATCTACCCTAAAACTCTGAGCGATATCACGACGGGACGTAAAATACTTGCATTGGGCGCTAAAGGCCAGTCTATGAGAATTGGTAAAACCGGGGAGACTTACATCATTAATCGAGATAACACAATGATTACTGAGTCGCGATTCCTCGACGACGCCATTTTACATCGGTCTGTCAATACTGAGATCGTATATCAAACGAAAAAACTGGATGAAACATCGATAAGTAACTACCGTGATTATCGAGGCGTGCCAGTCTTTGGAGTTTCTATGATTATCAAGGAAATGGATTGGATACTTCTTACAGAAATGGATTTTGAAGAGGCGTTTATCCCTATTCAAAAACTGCAAACGAAAATTCTCGTTATAGCTGGAATATTGTTAGCCGGTATCTTCTTCACTACCTGGTTACTCACATCCAGGCTAACCAAGCCTATTCTTAGGATTATCCAAGCTAATCAAGCAGTATTAAGCGGTGACCAAACACTTGCCTTTGTTCCTGATAATGAAATCCCCAACGATGAATTGGGCGATGTGATGCACAGCCGGAACAAGATGCTGACGAAACTCAATGCAGATGAAAAACTCCTGGAGTGGAAAACGGAAGTCCTTGAAGAAAACGAAGAGAAATACCGTTTATTAGTTGAAAATATCCCAGACGTTGTGTGGGTATCTGATCGGGAAGGCGACATCATCTTCATCAGTTCAAACGTGGAAACGTTTTGTGGTTTTACACCTGAAGAATTCTATGAAAAAGGTAGCACCCTTTGGTTTGGAAGAATTCATCCGGAGGACGTTGATGAAGTGAAACGGGCATATGTTTTATTGTTCGACTCAGGCAATAGGTATAACGTTGAATACAGGGTCAAAAGAAAAAACGAAGAGTGGATGTGGTTAAACGATAGGGCAGTAACAACCTATAGAAAAGACGGTATAATGTATGCAGAGGGTGTATTCTCGGACATCACCGAACGCAAACGCGCAGAGGAGGAAATCAGAAGACTTTTTACGGCTATTGATCAGAGCATTAATAATGTATTCATTACAGATGCGAAAGGACATATCGAATATGTAAACTCTACATTTGAGCAGATCACGGGATATACTAAGAAAGAAGCTGTTGGACAGAATCCCCGCATACTTGCCTCCGGAGAAACTTCACATGCAGAGTATGAGGAGTTATGGGGAACCATTACTGCAGGAAAGACATGGCGTGGCATATTCAAAAACAAGAAGAAGAACGGCCAGTGCTACTGGGGCAACGGTTTAATTACCCCCATTAAAAATGAAAAGGGACAAATCACTCACTTTCTTGCAGTACAAGAGGATGTTACAGAAAAAATAAAAAATGAAGAACGAATAAAATACCTTGCCTCTTACGATGAGTTGACAGGGCTTCGCAACCGTACATGTTTTATGGAGCAACTGAATGAACGGTTATCTCATAATAAGACTTATAACCAGCCGGGAGTTCTTCTCTTGATTGACATTAACGGGTTTAGATTCATCAATGATATCTATGGGCATAGTACAGGAGACAATGTATTACGTCACGTGGCTGAATTTCTCACTACCACCCTCTTTGAGGCAGATAAACATTATGTAGATAAAGATGTAATGGAAAGTATTCTGGGTCGTATGGGCGGGGATGAATTTGTAATCTTTCTTCCAGCCAGAGACGAAAAGAAAGGGATGGAGACCGCCGAAGAAATTAGAAAGAGGCTAGAAAAATCCCGATTTGTGGAAATACCCGGTCATGTAACTGCAAATATAGGCGTAGTCCTTTATCCAAGAGACGGGAGCACGACAAAGGAACTTATTACCAGGACAGATGCCGCTATCTACCATGCCAAAGAACTTGGGCATAACAGAATACATCTTTACCACACAGAAGACCTGGTATTGGAGAAAATGCACTCAAGGATGAAGTGGAAGGGGCGCATCCAGAAGGCCATTGAAGAAGATCGTTTTGCGCCGTGGTTTCAACCCATCTTAGACCTGAAAGACAATCAGATACATCATTACGAGGCGCTTGCACGAAAACGCGGTAGAAATGGAGAAACAATCCTTCCCGGGGCATTTGTCGATACTGCAGAAATGTTGGGTTTAATTACAGCCATCGACCGTATCATTATAAGGAAAACACTAAAGACCCAATCAAATGTGTGTAAACAGGGGAAAGTATTATCCTTCAGTATGAACCTCTCTGGAAAAGATTTGGATGATAAAGAATTTCTACAATTCTTGAAATCTGCGATAATCGAAACAGGCGCAGACCCCAGGCACCTGATATTTGAAATAACTGAGACAGCGGCTGTTCATGATTTAGACAAGGCTATCAAATTTATCAAGGAGTTACGATCTCTGGGATGCCGTTTTTCACTAGACGACTTTGGAGTCGGTTTTACCTCTTTCAAATATCTCAAAGAGATGCAGGTAGACTATATCAAAATAGACGGTTCCTTTATCAGAAAGCTCCATGAGACGCAGAGCGACCATATTTTTGTCAAGGCTATGGCAGATGTGGCAAGAGGTATGGGAATTAAGACGATTGCAGAATTTGTTGAGAACGGGGAAATAATTAAAATTCTCAAGGAATACGGTGTAGACTATGCCCAGGGTTACTTTATAGGCAAGCCCTCTCCGGAGGTCTAAAAGCATTTCCTATATATTCGCAACGTTAATGCATCCACCCGGCCTCTCTATGCTGGTTCCTATGCTGGTTCAGGCTTGTAGCCTGAACCAAAACATAAATCGAAAATACGCACGGCTGGTTCAATCTTGCAGATTGAACCAGATATTTCGAGCTGATTATCGGGTTTGAAGTAGTGTTCCGGAATGTCAACATACCAACTATTTAGGTTCAATCGAGGACGATTGAACCAGCAAAAACCAGCAATAATTTTTATGGGCACGCCACAATGTTCCTCTCAGACCATTGCTCGTCCAATCCTGATGTCGGCAGATAAAAATATCCGGCGAGAAAACTGAGACACAGTACTGTTTATTCCCGAAAAATCGAAAACACTTGAATTTACCTGTGGGTGCTGTTAAAATTTATCACCAATTACCATGAAACAATATCTTCCCGTAAACACGACTATCATAGGCAGTATATTTTTATCCCTCCTCGTGGGTGGTTGTGCCATACAACCTGCAAAATCAAGGCCGCCGGCGCAACTTGAAAGAGAAATCAAAACCATTGAAGGCGTGAAATCTACTACGGCATATCAGCCCCCTATTTCTGGTGAAAAGACGACCTACACTGTCAAAAAGGGGGATACCTTGTGGCACATATCGAAAAACTATGGAGTGCCTGTCGAAACAATCCTAAGAGCCAACCATATTACGAATACAAAAGACCTCGAAGTTGGCCAAAAACTTAGTATACCTAATTCCGGAAAATCTTATACCTCTTCCGCTTCCGCAACACACTCAAGCTATGCACCAGTGAGCAACGTAACTGGTGGTGTATCATCAAAAGGTTTTATCTGGCCTGCAAAGGGACAGGTCGTATCGCAATTCGGTGAAATGAGAAATGGCGCTAAAAATATGGGTATCTATATCCTGCCCCAGCCAGGGCAAAAAGTAGTTGCCGCTAAAAAAGGCGCTGTCGAGGCCGTTACGGATGCTGACGACGGCACGCATGTTATCGTAATCAAACACGATGGAGGCTGTCGTACCATTTACGGATGTCGTTGTAATCCCACGGTGGGAGAAGGCAGCTATGTAGAACAGGGACAGCCCATTGCGAATATCAGCCAAACGAGCACAGGCAACCCCTCTGAAATCAATTTCAAAATATATGTAAAAGATAAGCCTGTTAACCCTCTGGCTTATTTACCTTAAACAAAGAAGAAGTCACCGCAAAGACGCAAAGGTCGCAAAGAAGGAAAGCAGAGGTTGAGAAAATGAGAAGGTGGGAAGTCGAAATAATCTTAACCTCTCAACCCCTCAACCTCCCAACTTCTTTTTTTGTACCACCCTTTGCGGCGAGATAAGTTGTTATAATATTTGAGGATACATACTATGCCGATATACGAATTCGAATGTAATCAGTGCAACACAAAATTTGACGAATATTTTCGGAGCGCAAGGGAACGGAAAAAGTTATTTTGCCCGTCCTGCCAGAGCGACCATATCCACAAGATATTTTCTGTGTTTGGGATGTCTGTGGGAGGCAGCGTAAACGACACCGCCTCTCAGGGCAGTTCCGGCGGCTGCGGTAGCTGCACTGCCACGACATGTACCGGATGTCGATAATACCGTATTTGCGATTTCGGATTTACGATTTGGGATTTAAAATCGTAACTCGTACTTCGTACATCGTAAATTAAATTTTGTTAAGGTAATCAAACAATGCAAAACCTTTGGGCGCCCTGGCGCATCACGTATATTCAAGAACATCCAAAAGAGAACGACTGCTTTCTCTGTAACGCAGTCCAGAACAATCAAGACGAAAAACACCTCGTAGTGCATAGAGGAAAAGAGTGTTTCTGTATCCTCAACAAATTTCCATATAACAGCGGGCATCTCATGGTCGTGCCCAACAAACATAAGGCAGACATTTCAGACCTATCTGGACAGGAAATGCTTGAAATTATGGAACTGACACGGGATATGAAAGAGATCCTCACAAAAATAATGAAACCCGAGGGTTTTAATCTCGGCATTAATTTAGGAAAGTCCGCTGGGGCTGGACTTGTCGGCCATTTCCACCTTCACATCGTTCCGCGCTGGAATGGTGATACGAACTTTATGCCTGTTGTTTCTGACGTAAAGGTCATTCCCCAATCCCTGGAAGACCTTTATAAAGAATTCCAAAAACATTTACTATGCTAACAAGCAAAGAAATCGAAAACAGAGAAGAACGAGAACTCGCCCCTTACGCCATGAAAAGTAAGGATTCCAGGGGGAGAAAACATCCAGAGGAGGAGCATCAATATCGCAGTATCTACCAGCGAGACAGGGATCGCATTATTCACTCCACCGCCTTTCGACGTTTAGAATATAAAACCCAGGTCTTTGTGAATCACGAAGGGGATTATTACCGTACCCGATTAACCCATACCATAGAAGTATCACAAATTGCCCGGAGCATCGCCCGCGCCCTGAATCTTAATGAAGACCTTGCAGAGGCCATTGCGCTCGCCCATGATTTAGGACACACACCCTTTGGGCATTCAGGCGAGGATGCCTTGAGAAAGCTGATGGAGGGACACGGAGGATTCGAGCATAATCTGCACGGACTGCGCGTCGTTGACATCCTTGAGCAGAAATACCCAAATTTTCCAGGACTGAATTTATCGTGGGAAGTCAAGGAATCCATTGTAAAACACATTTCTCCTTACGACCACACATCTACCACAACGGAATATAATATTGATGAAAGGCCGCTGCTGGAAGCACAGATTGTGGACAAGGCGGACTCCATTGCCTATGATAACCACGACCTGGATGACAGCTTAAAAGCAGGCATTATTACAGACTGTGATTTGCAAACAGTTGACTTGTGGCGGGAAACGCAAAAAAAGGTGAAACAAAAATATGTGATTAATAATCATGACATATTAATCGCTCAAACGGTCAGAACCCTGATCAATATGGAAGTCACCGACCTGTTAGAAAACACCCTGTCCAGGCTCAAGAGCGAAGGGATAAAAACCGTTAAAGACGTAAGAAATTATCCCGGCCTTATCGTATCCTTTTCTCCTGCATTATCTGAACAAAAGAAGAAACTCCAAAATTTCCTCTTTAAAAATGTGTATCAGCACTACCGGGTGGCCCGGATGTCAGATAAGGCGAAGCGGTTCCTGGAAGAACTTTTTATAGCCTTTATCAATAATCCCAAACAACTCCCCGCTGAATATCAACGGTGGATAGAAGAAGCAGGTCTGTATCAGGGAGTTTGTGACTACATCGCAGGAATGACAGACCGCTTTGCACAGGATGAATACAAAAAACTATTCTATCCGTATGAAAGGGTCTAGTAAAAATTCACCGCAAAGTCGCAAAGAGCGCAAAGAAGGAAAGCAGAGGCTGAGAAAAGGAGAAGTAGAGAAGTTGAAATAATCTTAACCTCTCAACTCCCCAACCCTTCAAATTCTATTCGCAATGGTCTTGTCATGGTTTTACATTTCATCTATTTCCCATAGCTTGTCAATTGAAATACGAAGGTGACCCCCATGACCTCCTAACGACCATGCTGACCCGCTGGGGTAACCAGCCTTTGCAAAAAAGCACAGAAACTATTCCCGGTCGGGTCGAGCAATTTGTTAGCCCTCGATTTTCTTATTTTCTGTTTTTGGGGTTGATTGCGTTCGAATGAAGTCAATCCATTCACTCGGAGTTAACCCCACAGTTTTTTGAGAAAAAAATCTTGCTCGCATTGCTCTACAAATACCATCGACACTCGGAAAGAGACTCATTTCATTGATGCCCATTAAATTCAATTCACGCATAATGTGTGGTTTCTCTTTAACTGAAAGCAAAGCTTTAAATAAGAATTTCTTGTTCACATCCGTTGAACGACGCAATATATATTCCTCCATATCGTCCACGTTCGTTACAGTAAATACGCCTTGTTGTGGTATTAACCGAGGGTTGTACTTTGCATAAGGTCGAAAGACACTGACATATTTAATTTTCATTTCGCTTAGATCCAGTGGTTGTGAAAAATGACGTGACCAATTCACATAATCGAATACAAAGATTCTAACGTTATCCGATTCCGGAGAGGTGTCATTTACCTCCCGAAAGGCGAAATAGGCTGCTATATACGGGGAAAGTGTCCAGTCTAGCAATGGAGTTGGAAACCCATGGTGCTGCAATAACGCGAGAAAAGCTCCGAATTCTTCAGGGCACTGCAAATTGATTATCTCATTAGCTTGCGCACAAATATGATAGTGCAATTCAGGAATTATTGTTGTTCGATAATCTTCGAGAGTTATCCCAGCAGGAGAGGCTAATCTGTGAAAAGAGGTTTGCAGTTTCCAATGTTCATTCGCATGGCCCCGACAATAATAGTAGGCATGATCTTTTGCTAGTTGACTAACCCACGATTTATATCTTTCCCAGGTGATTGGCCCCTGATTTGCCATTTCAAATTCCTTTCAATTTATGAGGCTAACGTTTTGGGTAACAGGCACGAGCGCGTTAGCACGAAGTGTCCCTGTTGACCCAATGGTTATGTGCCTACCGCTCGAATACTTCTTCTGGTGTAAAGGATGACCACCCGAAAGTTTTCATTGGCCGCATGGGTTTCATTTCCTTTATGCCTTTCATTGGTTTCATTTGTTTCATGCTCTTCATCGGCTTCAGCATCTTCATGGGCTTCATCGGGCCGCCAGATGCACCATCGGTGAAAAGCAGTGAGTCTCCATTTTGATCTCGAATTATTCCATCATTGAAGTAGC
The DNA here is from genome assembly GCA_016235875.1 of Planctomycetota bacterium. Classification (GTDB taxonomy): domain Bacteria; phylum Planctomycetota; class Brocadiia; order Brocadiales; family Brocadiaceae; genus Wunengus. The sequence continues at coordinate 1,614 of JACRII010000020.1, read as the reverse complement.
CAATATGCCGACCACTGAATGCGTAGACGGAATCATCGTTGATGTAAGAGATCGGAACACCAGAAAACGTATAGATAGTCTCGCCATCTTCGGAGTATGCGTAGGGCCTTCCTTGTGAATCAAAAAAATCTAGAGACATTGCTTCCTCCTTTTGTGCACGTAACTTATAATTATACAGAAACACTTCTTTAATAATTGGGAAACACAGAAAAAAATCTGTATATCACAATATTTATTGACTTTTACAAAATTTACATATTTTTGCAAATCCGGCATCCTAATGATATAGGAAGTCTGGAAACCGAATAGACTTTAAAAAAACCATGAAAGATCGAGTACGGCTATATAGCAGTATTTTTTACTTTCAGGCGGATGTTACGTAAAATTTGCGACGGATATAGGACGTTTCGTAGCAAAACTCTGACGATGAAGTTTTATACGCTCAATTTCGTGTAATGTCTCTGCTGTGATATAACTCTCACCACACTGGGAGCAACTGACCACTGGAACATTTTCAATGACCAATAACTTCTTTTGTTTGCCGTAACTCCGAGAAACGCGCCTGGTGTGTACGCCTTCTTTACCACAAATATCACATATCATAGGCATTCTCCTTGCCATCTATTTACCATATACTGTAATGATAACTAATTTGTCAGTTGGACTCAACTTGGCTACAACAACAATTTCACTCCCTGTGAGAGTTTTGCCTTTAACCAAATATTTCCACTCGCCTGTCTTGTGGTCTTTCTGCCGTTCCATAATTTTACCGATGAGTATAGCATGTTCAACGTCAAAAACCGTCAAGTCATCGTCACTCATTTCTTCTTCTGCGTGTAAAGTCATTACGTACTGGCAGGTGCGGATTTTCTCTCGCATTTGCTTCAAAATGCGGTTAAACACTATCTCCTCCACGATAATATTTTACAATACTGCTCTGAGTATTGTATTAAACTATCTGGCCAGTGTGATTATGCTGTGGACTATCTATTAAGTGAAAATAGCAATAATTATTAAAATAATGTAGAAAAAGTTTTGTATATTACAATATTTCTTGACCTTTATGGGATTTCTTATTAATTTATTCTAATTGCTTAATTGGTTAAATCAAGGGAATTTTAATGCATAAGAGACCTAATTTAGCAAGTATTTAAAAAGGTGACAAATGGCGTGTAGCAAGTGACGGGAATATCACTTGCCACCTGTCACTCAATACTTGCCTCTTATGTATGTATTGTTGCTATGTTGTGTTATAGTATTGGCACAAAATACCCCTCACCCAGACCCTCTCCCACAAGGAGCGAGGGAACTTTCCCTCCCTCGACTTCGTCGTGAGATCAGTCGAACGATGGGAGGGATTAAGGGAGGGTGATATGTTTTCAGGAGGACAAGTTTTATCAAGTTTTTTACAACCCCCTTCATCCCCCTTTGGTAAGGGGGGTTTGGCTGCGCTGTGATATTCTGTGTAATTCCGTACTACAATCCATCAACTTCTTGTTTTTTCTGCGTGTTTTTCATGCCGCCATTTCCGTAAGCGCTTTAATATCAAGGGCTGAAGCTGTCATCAGCGAACAAGAGAACTTCTGGCCTTTCTCCGTCAAAACATAGCGGTTG
>JACRII010000142.1 GCA_016235875.1 Planctomycetota bacterium | reverse complement strand
TGATAATGATTATGCAATAAAATTCCTTCCGCAATAAGAGATGAAAATAGTGCAATCCCAGAGATTATAGCGGGGAAACAAAAAGTCCCCTCTTGGGAGGGGATAAAGGGGTGGGTAAGGAATTCACCTATATAAATGTTCGGGAATTTCAAAGTTGCAGTTGTGGTGCGAACTTTAGTTCGCATAGGATGATAGCGAACTGAAGTTCGCGCTACATTGAAAAAGCTGCCGAAGGCAGCCTAATAAAAAGAGAAGGGGCGCAAAATACAAATGAGCGAGTCTTTAAAAGATATAAAATCTATGGCAATCCAGATGGAGATGGATGGGATAAAGTTTTACAGCGATCTGGCAGCCAAGACACTCCACCCCATGGGAAAGGCCATGTTTAAGTCCTTTGTCGAAGATGAGAAATTGCACGCCAAACGACTTCGGGCTTTATTATCCACTCAGAATGAAACAGTTCAGGCAAAGGGTAAGAGCGCCGTAAATCCCCGGGAAAGATTGATTACTATTTTCCAAAATATGGGTGACGAATTGAGGAAGAAGATCAACGTCAACACCAACGACATAGAGGCTGTGAAGCTGGCTCTTGGGATAGAGGAGGAGGGAATTAAGTTTTATGAGCAGGCTGCTAAAGAATCTCAGGATAAAAAAGATAGCGAGACATATCGTTTTCTTGCTGGTGAGGAAAAGACGCATTTCAGCATATTAAAGAACACCCTCGAATACCTGGAAAACAACGAACTGTGGGAGGCAGAGAGTGAGGGGCGTATCTATGACATGTGGATGAATATGGTGAATAAAAAACTATGAAGGAAATACGAATTCATGCAAGGGCAGGCCAGGGGGCTATTACAACAGCGGCATTGTTGGGAACCGCCGCATTTTTGGGAGGCAAGTATGCACTGGCTTTTCCGCATTTTGGCGCCGAACGTATGGGGGCGCCCATGAACGCCTTTGTACGCCTCAGTGATCAGGTGATACGCTTGCGGAGCCAGGTGTATGAACCTGATTATTTGATAGTGTTAGACCCGTCTTTGATGCGTGGGTTTGACGTCTTTGAAGGGTTTCAACCAGGCGGCATAGCCATTATTAATCATCATGAAAAGGTGCAATGTCCGAAACCAATTCAAAACATCAAGGTGTTTACTGTTCCTGGAAACGATATTGCAACTGAAGTTTTGGGACGTCCTATTGGCAACACAACGATTTTAGGCGCTTTTGCAGCGGCAACGAACGAGTTTGGATTAGAGTCACTTCAACAGGCAATATTAGAGCGTTTCTCAGGTGAGGTTGCCAAAAAGAATGCAGAAGCAGCCCGCCGTGGATACGAATACATAACGAAAGGATTTTAAGTGATTATTCCTGTTACTTCAAAACCTCGCACAAGTAAGGCAAACAAAACGGGTACCTGGCGGTCTGGCAAGAAACCCCATTTTATTCAAAAGGAGTGTATTGCCTGCCGTTTGTGCGTGATGGTATGTCCGGAAGGCTGCATTTCAGGTGATAAACGGTGTACTTATATTGCCGATTACAAATATTGCAAGGGATGCGGTAATTGTGTAGCTGTCTGTCCTGTTGCAGATATTGAAATGGTAAAGGAGGAGTGGTGGCGTGAGACAATATCGTGAAGGTTCCCATGCTGTTGCAGAGATCGTGCGATTGTGCAAGGCACAGGTTATTTCTGCGTACCCCATAACGCCCCAGACGCATATTGTCGAGTCGCTGGCACAAATGGTAGCCGACGGCGAACTCAATGCAGAATTTATTAATGTTGAGAGTGAGCACTCAGCGGCCTCTGTAGTCCAGGGAGCAAGCGCCACCGGCGTAAGAACCTACACGGCTACCACGTCTCAAGGACTTCTTTATATGATCGAGGTGCTCTATAGTATTGCGGGTTTGAGACTGCCTGTCGTTTTGACCTGTGCTAATCGTGCTGTCTCCAGTCCCATTAATATATGGAATGACCATCAGGATTCCGTGACGGTGCGGGATGCGGGCTGGCTGCAATTTTATGCAGAAAATAATCAGGAGGCGTGCGACCTGCACTTAATGGCTTATCGGCTTGCCGAAGACCATGAGATTATGTTGCCTGTCATGGTGTGTATGGACGGATATATCCTGACTCATGCGTACGAAGTAGTGGATTTGCCAGAACAATCGCAGGTAGACAAATTTCTTCCTGATTTTAAACCTGTGCATTGTCTCAATCCCGATAAGCCCATTTCTATGGGAGTTCTTATGGGGCCGGAATCGTACACAGAGACACGTTATGCTATCCATCAAACCATGATGGATGCGTTGAATGTTATTCCTGGGATTGCCGATGAATTTGAACAGGTGTTTGGCAGAAAAGTCAATTGCCTGATAGAAAAGTACCGATTGGAAGATGCCACACAGGTCTTTGTCGCTATGGGTTCGATGGTTGGAACGATCAAAGAAATGGTTGATGGATTGCGAGAAGACGGGCAAAAGGTGGGTTTGTTAAAGGTAATTGCACATCGTCCCTTTCCCAAAAAAATTGTGTATGAGGCATTAAAAAATGCGAGGGAAATTGCTGTACTGGAAAAGGCTATTTCTTTAGGAGAAGAAGGCCCTTTGCTCTCGGATGTCAAATCCGCTTTTTGCGGGTATGGTAATCAGCCCAAGATCAGCGGCTTTGTTCTGGGGTTAGGTGGAAGAGATATTACGAAGAAATCGATCTTCGAGGTACAAGGCGCTCTTGCTGGCTCACAGGTAGATGTGAAATTTATAGATTTAAAAATCTAAAAGGAATGTACCAATGGTTACGGAACTATTTTCATCTGGCCATACGGCATGTGCAGGATGCGGACAGGCATTGGGCGCACGCCTGGTTGTGGAAACTACGGGACCAAACGTCATCATTGCTAACGCTACCGGATGCCTGGAGGTATTTACCTCCCGATACCCGGAATCTGCCTGGGGGGTGCCGTGGATCCATTCATTGTTTCAGAATGCGGCCGCTGTTGCATCAGGAGTGGAGGCAGCCCTGAGAATTAAAGGTAAATTGGACAAAGTCCGGGTTATATCACAAGGGGGGGACGGAGCTACTGCGGACATCGGGATGGCCTCATTGTCGGGCATGTTCGACCGCGGACATGATATCCTGTACGTCTGTTATGATAATGAAGCTTATATGAACACAGGGGTGCAGCGGAGCGGGTTAACCCCATTTGATTCACGCACTACTACGAGTCCCTCAGGAAAAAAATCCTTCGGGAATCCAAGACCAAAGAAGAATATCCCTGAAATAGCCAATGCCCACAATGTTCCTTATGTTGCTACTGCATCTATTGCCTTTCCAAAGGATTTGCAAAAAAAGGTAAAAAAGGCGCTTTCTATAAGAGGGCCGAAGTACATACAGATATTTGTTCCTTGTCCTTTGGGTTGGAGGCACGATCCAGGACTCACCTATGAGATTGCGAAGCTTGTCGTGGAGACGGGTCTATATCCCATACTGGAATATCAGGACGGGAAGCTCATATCGGTTAAAACAATTGAAGCAGCAAAACCCGTAGATGAATACTTAAAACTCCAGGGCCGTTATGCGCATCTTTTCACGGAGAGAGGCAAAGGCGAAATAGCCAAAATACAGGCCATTGCAGACAGCAATATTAAAAAATACGGCCTTTTGAAAGGTGGCAAAGAGGTACGGGAAAAAATGGTGGCAGAAAAATTTACAGAAGAAAAGATATTTACAACTGCGGAATTGTCAAAGTGC
>JACRII010000141.1 GCA_016235875.1 Planctomycetota bacterium | reverse complement strand
TTGACATTGTCTGGCTTAACAAGTCAGAGAATAGTAACCTGGATGATTTATAGCCGTAGGTATTGATGTTTGCCAGATTGTTACCGATAACATCCAGCATGTTTTGATGTGCGCGAATACCTGACACGCCTGAATATAATGCACCTCCGAGTCCCATGATGCTCCTCCTTTCAAAAAATTAATTGAGATATTTCTCTTATTTCTTGCCAAATAATTTAGATAAAATGTTTGATGATGCGGCGGAACTTGAACCTGTTGTTGTAGTTGTGTTGTCAACCTCTATGAAATTTGATATGGAAACAGATTCTTCACCAATGATGAAAGATACCGTTCCATCTTCTTCAAGTTTCACGCCTTCGACAACACCAGAGAGGGTTTCACTACTGCTGCTGTCGCTGCCGTCGCTGTATTTTATGGTTTTACCGATAAACGTGGATGCTAAAGATATTTGATCCAGTTGCAAAGAAGCCGAACCAATGCTGCTCATATCTGAAAGGTATTCCGTTTGTTTCTGCGATTGTTCTAACGTGCTAAATTGTGCTAATTGAGACATAAATTCGGTGTTGTCTGTTGGGTCTAGCGGGTTTTGATTTTGCAGTTGTGTTACAAAGAGTGTTAAGAAATTCTCCATGCTGATTTCTGAACTGAGACTCGAAGTGCTTGACGTGCTCATGTTTTATCTCCTTATATAATATAGTCAACCATTAAATTAGATGTATTTCTGCGGATTTCTATTTGTCGGTCATTCATGTTTATGTTTTCTTCACTTCCTGCACGACCTTCATTGAAACCGTTTTGGCTAAAAGTATGATTTTGGTGATGAGGATTGTTTGTGTTAAAGTTTTCTATAGATTCTTGTTTATTTGCATCGTTGTTTTGTATATATACCTCTAATTTGTGAATTTCTATGCCGTTTGCGGCCACCGATTCTTTAAGACGATGTACATTATTTTCTATGGCTGCCTTGACTTCTGCATTTTCAACGAAGATTTTTGCCTCAATTTCATCGCTCTCTTCGGTAAAATGAATTTTTACATTGCCGAGGTCAGGCGGATTAAGGGATAGTTTGATTTCTGATTTATCACCATGGGTTGTTATGCGGATTTTTTGGAATATTTGTTCCATGATATTTTCGTGTGTCTGCCCTACGTTTGACATGTCATTGCTATGGAACATGTGATTTACGGTTTTGACATCCTCTATTGGAGATGATAACGAAGCGCCACTATGGAGAGATGCCTTTGTGTTTTGCATAAAGTCGGTTACGTTTGATTGCGCATTACTTACTGTCGTTTGAGAATCTAAAGAAAAAGGAGTTCCGTTATTTAATTTAGGTGTATGTGCGTCAAAGGACACAGTATCAGAGGTGTTTTGTTTCTGTGTATGACTGTCGAATGAATTCCAATCCTCATTTGTTTGTACTATACTTGAAATGTCCTGCTTTGAGGATGCAGTGCCATTTATTTTTGATAAACCATTTCCGGTAAGTTGTTCTTTCGCATTTGATGAATTGTTAATTGCAGGGATTGGCATACCTTTTTTATTTTCCGGAGTGATGTTTTGAGCCAATTGTTTATATGTTTCTGGCAGATCATTTATATTGATTTCATGACCGTCCGAACTATATAGTTCTAATTGCTGTATATTATTATCGAAAGATTCATTAAATACTCGCAGAGATTCAGTATTATTTAATGGATTTAATTTGAGAGTATCGGTTTTTGGAAGGGTGTTTCCAACATCCATATCTGGTATAAATGGTTTGTCCATTTCGGCTACTGCATTTACACGAGACTTTTCCATAGAGAATATGGAACCCGGATTGTATGTTTCAATGAGCTGTTTATCAGGGAGCACATTGATCCCTGTTCGTTCTCCGAAGCCCCATTCACTCTCCCTTTGGGAAAGGGGGACAAAGGGAGAGATAGGGGGGTTTCCATTGTGGGCATTAGGAAAGGGATTGTAAATATTTATATTAGCGCTTCCGGCAGGCTTGCCATTATAAGGAGATAAATTATTGCCAAAACCTTGAATGGTAACTTCTGGATATGGAGTGAATGTATTTTGTAAAATATTTACTGGTTGGATAGCGGTTAATATTTGTTCACAAGACATAGATGAGTTTATTTCTGTTCCTGATTCCTGTGCCAGTTCGACGTTGGCTGATTCAACTGCAGGAGTGTTTGGTACAGGTGAATTTGGTGTATCATGGATATTTAAGTTAAATATGTGTAGTCCAAGTATTTCCTGGAATGGTATATTATCTACGTTTTCTATGTCTTCTACGTCTTCATCTCCTGTGTCTGATTGAATAGAATTTATATTAAGTGTTTGAGAACCTGGATTATTCGCAGACGGGCGAGTGGTTGCGATCAAATTCCCAAAGAGATTATTATTTGGTAGTCCAACAGTTGTTTCTGGCATAGCCATTTTCCTCTAAAGTAAAATCACAATTGTTTATACCGCGAGTATCTGAAATTTTAATTTTGTAATACCGCAACACACATGCCGTGTTTGTCGTTGTGAAGAGACGAAGTAAAATTAATAAGATAATTGTCTCTAAACCGCAGTGAATTATTTATTTATCAATATTGATATAAAAAATATTTCTTTGGAAAATATTTTTAAGGAAAG
>JACRII010000137.1 GCA_016235875.1 Planctomycetota bacterium | reverse complement strand
TTTCCCACGCCCCCTTTAATCCCAATAACTGCTTAAATAATTCCTTGTCTTGCATCCTACCCTCCTGTCCTTTTTGAAGGATAGTCTCCTATATCTCTACCCCCTTTTCAACCCCTTTCCATACTATTTCCTGATGAACCATTTTATCAAACAAAGGAAGGTCATTGGCAGTGGACATTGCGAAGCATGCGGCGGCAAGGTAGGGGTCTTTCTTGAGTATTCCAGATATGAGATGACTTACCCCCTCCTCGGATTCTATCCCGCAAAGCAGTTGTACCACACTGGCAAAGGTAGTGTTAGGCTTTCCATCCGTAAAGACCAGCCTCAACACCTCATCTATCGCCATCCCCTCATTCTTTATATACACAGCCGCAAAATAGTCTCTAAGGAGCTCGTGGGTGAATTCAAAGGATTCAGCCTTTTTAGATTGCCTTATCAACCAGTATGTCTTGCAGACCTGCTTCTTGAATTTGTCGTAATCGTGTGGGTCATTCGGAATAATATCTTCAAACAGTTTTTCCAACTCGGTCTCTTTTAACTCTCTTTTATTTTCCTTACACATAGAGAACGCCATGTAAGGAAGTACTTTTCTTTTGTAAGTGGAGTCAAAGGGTGTTCCTATTCCTATCTTACTTTTTGCAAGTTTTCTTTCACATAAAAAGTCCGTAAATGAGGAGAGGAGGACACCGAGGCTGGTAGGGATGTTGCCCGTTTCCTCATAAAGTAGGGAGATAAAGAACAGGAAGACAGGTCTTTTTATCTGCTCCTTGAGGACTCTATCCAGTTTCTGGTAAAGGGTTCTTGTCTTTTCCTTATCACTTAATCTTGGACAATATGAGAGATATTGTATTACCTCCTCTTCACCAAGAGGGAGCATATAGTAGGTAGAAAAAGCTTTGTCCTCAAAAAAGGTTTCTTCCCGCTGGGTGGATAGAAAAATCTGCATACCTTGAGATGCTTTTATCTCCTTGAAGGCTTCTTCAGGGTTGGGCGACTCATTTAAGCCGTCCAAAAAAAGGATATATTTTTCCTTATCCCTATGAAAGCGGTTCACGTCTATTACAAGATACTGTTGTAACAAGGTTTCCAAATTGACATGTTCATGAGGCGGGTTAAACTTATATAGCTCAATAAAGAGGGGTATGAAGGAAATCTCATCATTAAAGTATCTTTCCTTGAGTTCTCCAAATAGTTTAAGAAAGGTAAAGGTCTTGCCAGACCCGCTCTCACCAATGATAATGGCATTTCTTTTTTTATCGAGACAGTCAAGAAGGACGCTCCTTGCCTCCCCTGGCTCGCCCCCTCCTTTCTGGGATAACTTTACCTCTAATTCAAGAGGCACATAGTATTCCAGTCTTTTTAACTCTTCCTCTCTCCTCGCCTCCACTGAATTAAAATGACTCACATAAACCAACTTTGGGGGAAGATAGTCCTGGTCTTCCCAATGCCGTAATATTTTTAGGATTTCTTTTTGTGCATCCTGAAAAGTCTTTTGAAGTTCTTCTTTGAAGGGGGTTAAAGCTTTTTCAATTGAAGCTTGGTCCTCATCAGGGGTGTTATTCCAAAAAATGTCCAGTACAGAGATTGCCAGATTCAGGCATACTTGGCGGTCGAGGTTTTTATATTCCTTATTTTCCTGAAAAATTGACTCTATAAAGTTGGGAAGAACAGAAATGTGGCGGTCAGTGTTGAACCCTTTAGTATTAAATGGGTTATCATCAGGAGGGTCTTTTAACTTATCTATTAAGGTGTCGCAGAAGGATGCATATAATGTCATTTTTTCCTTTTCACGCTCAAGGATGGGAGGTTTATTTTTAACCCACTTTATAGCCCTTTCAAGGAGGGGGTCTATTCCTTTTTTGAATGAAAAATGAAGACCGTAGTAATACAGGGAATAATATATTAGTTCGTGGGGATATTTTATAGACAGAATTTTTTCAAAAATTTCAACTAAATCCATAGGTTAACCCTCGTGCCTATTGGCTATTGCCTATTTGTAAATCAAACAATGCATCCACAAAAACGTCCGGGTCAAAGCGTTCGATATCATCTGGTTTCTCGCCTAAGCCAACGAATTTTACAGGAATGTCAATTTCGTCTTCCATGCCTAAAACAACGCCTCCCTTGTCTGTTCCGTCAAGTTTTGCAAGGAAGATGCCGGTCACGCCAATAGCGCGTTTAAACATCTTCGCCTGAACAATGGCGTTTTGGCCTGTAGTTGCGTCTAATACCAGAAGCACCTCATGGGGCGCTTCTGAAATTTTCTTTGATATGACCCTTACAATTTTGCCTAACTCGCTCATCAAGCTGATAGGAAATAGCTTTTTCCGTATGAGTGACGGTAAACAAAAATAAGGAAAATTGCAAGTTTTTTTATAAGGCTTGTTTGTAACAGTTCAGCCCACCGCAAAGAACGCTGAGATCGCTGAGAACCTGGGTACGCTTGTTGGTAACGAAGCCCGTATCGTAGGGCGGTGCTGGGCAACGTATGTGACGCTGACGTTACCGATAGACGAAACGGGCATCGTAGCCGTAACCGTACGTCTTGTTTTTCATTGTTTTTCTCTGCGTTCTCCGCGCCCTCTGCAGTGAACTATTACGCTCATTTTTTTTATTCTTTCCTGAGTTCATGAGTTCCAAATTCATTATTCGTTGATATTATTCGTGTTCATTCGTGGCCGATTGTAGAATTTAGGTTCAACCCTGAAACGGTTAGTTTAAATACTTGACTTCCCCGTTGCCGCGCTCTCGAACGCCCTTGTGAATAATCAGTTTTTTCCCTTGTGATACTCCGGAATTATAGGCATCCTGACAGGTTCTGGAATACCGGGAATAGGTTCGGGTACGCCGGGGATTTCTTTGGCGATAAAACTCCTTGAGCCGTGGGTCTCCCTTCCATACCAGTTTTTGGGACACATTTTCCGGCACCCTGCCTTCCAGTTTATGATAAAAACCTTCTAAGAGGCCATAGATAAAAGTCCTTCGATGCCTGTTCCCGTTGATAGTGTTTTTCTCTTTGTACTCCGTCCATAAAAGCTCCGAGACGTTTTGAAGATAATGATACACATATTCCGCCATCTCGACATTTTCCGGCGTCCCATAAATTTCCAAAACCCGGCCGCGCTGGTTTCTATGCTGGTCGTACCCGAACGTCCAGATGGCCTCTATGAAAAAATATTTGCAAAGTATCGCGCTGATTACGGACTTCGCGGGGTCTCTCCGCCCTATTTCGCCGACTTGCTTATGAATGTAGTTCCATTTCGTTTGAGTATCCAGGAGTGACAGGTTATGTCTTAATAACAACTCATGGGCCTTGGCCATGGCAGTCTGTGCCTCATGTTCGTTGGGGCTTTGGGCCAATGCCAGCAGTTTATGAACCTTATCCAGTATCTGGTGGTTTTCCGAACCCACGGTGAATCTGTTTTTGCGCTTTTCCATCCAGACTTGCATGTCACCCGTAGCCGTTGGATCAATTCCCTTTTCCTGGCAAACCCTCCTGAATGCCTCTCCGTGGGGAAGTTCTTCGCAGATTCCTAAAACTTCTTCCACGTACTGGTGCACCATTTCATGGCAAAGAACTTCCTGTACGTATTCCCAGGCATACGTCTTTATCAGATTAATGCTGATAGAGAGACGCCGGTGACAACCGCCTTTCCACCTGCCCAATGCCACCCCTGAATACGATAGTTCATAGTTTGGGGGGCGCATAGAGTCTTTGAAGTAAAGGAAATTTGCCGTCTTCCAGTCTTCATTCAATTGCCTGATCCATGCGGTTTTTATCTTGTCGTTTATATCAGTCATGGGATAAAAAAGGGGAATCTTCCCCTATTATTAAAAAAGACTGCTTATCTCATATTTCCCCGTTGGATTTGGGGATAATCAATGGCACATATCCTTACTATTCTGGGCATACAATGAGATTATCCCTATTATGGTTTACATTTCAATGGAAATATGGGGAAGAGCAGTAATGGGGCTACCTTCATTTAGCAGACCTTTATTATCAATTATCAGATGGGCTGGTTCAATCTTGCAGATTGGCGTGCCCAGTGAAGGGTACTGTTTTCTAACGGGTGAAAGACCCGTCATGGTAAAAGCCGGAGCCATGTAGCTTGGATGGCAGGGGGTGATGGAAACGTCGCCTTCTGAAGCCCAT
>JACRII010000135.1 GCA_016235875.1 Planctomycetota bacterium | reverse complement strand
GCGGATGTCCAGCGGCCTGCTGCTGTGGAACAGTTGAAGATACTGGGTCAGCAACTTGACATACCGGTATACTTCGAGGCCAACTCTCAGCCCGTAAAGATATGTAAAAATGCTGTTAAACATGCTAAAGAGAACACAAATGATGTTGTTATTTTTGATACTGCGGGGAGATTACACATTGATGACGAACTGATGTCGGAATTAAAGGAGATTAAGGGAAAACTGGAACCGCATCAGATATATTTTGTGTGTGATTCGATGACGGGGCAGGATGCCGTTAATAGTGCAAAGGAGTTTAATACCCAGTTAGGATTCGATGGCGTGATTTTGACCAAACTCGATGGTGATACACGAGGTGGCGCTGCTCTCTCAATAAAAGCAGTTACCGGAAAGCCGATTAAGTTTGTAGGTATCGGAGAGAAGTTGGACCGGCTGGAAGAGTTCCATCCAGACCGTATGGCATCCAGAATACTCGGCATGGGGGACATAGTCTCTCTTGTAGAAAAGGCTCAACAAGCGATTGATCTGGAAGAAGCTCAGAAACTGAGCAGGAAAATACAGGATGATACGCTTGGTCTTGACGATTTCCTTGCACAACTCCAGCAGATTAAGAAAATGGGGCCAATCAAAGAAGTCCTGGGGATGATTCCAGGCATAGGGAATAAGATGGATGGCCTGAACATCGATGAAAAACAGTTACAGAGGGTTGAAGCGGTTATCCGATCCATGACGACTGATGAACGGTTAAATCCCGATATCATTAATGGAAGTCGGAGACAGCGGGTAGCAAATGGAAGCGGTACAACCATCCAGGATGTAAACCAATTGCTCAAGCAATTTAAGTCGATGAAAAAGCTGATGAAACATTTTAAAGGAAATGAAAAAAGTCTCAAGAGAATGGGAATGTTATCCAAAAGTTTACCTTTCGGTAAGGGTATGGTAAGATGATTCGGGTAACTGTTATTGGATACTTAGTTACAAATTTACATTAAGTAAGGAGAGTATAATGGCTGTTAGAATTAGAATGATGCGGATGGGTCGTAAAAATAGACCGTATTACAGGATTGGTGCATTTGACGCACATGAGGAGCGGGATGGAAAGGTTATCGAGAATCTGGGAACGTATGATCCTCTGGAGTCGAATAATGAAAAGCAAGTTACTTTAAAAAAAGATCGGGTTGAATATTGGTTGAGCGTGGGTGCAAAGCCAACGGAATCTGTTGCCAGCGTACTTAAAAAATTTGGTATCGCATTCAAGAAATAAGATATGAGGATAGATATTTTAACATTATTCCCGGAGATGTTTGAAAATGTGCTGGGACACAGCATTCTGAAGATTGCCAGGGAAAAGGCGCTTGTTCAATACAATCTTTTCAATATACGGGAATATGCCGAAAATAAACGATGCGTGGACGACAGGCCTTACGGCGGGGGGCCGGGCATGGTGATGAAGCCTGAGCCTATCTTTAACACCGTAGAGGCTATTGAACGAGAAACTGATGCTCGATGTAAAAAAATATTATTGACGCCGCAGGGTGATCGTTTTTCTCAATCCATTGCCAGAGAACTGGCAAATGAATCTCATTTGATGCTGATATGCGGTCATTACGAGGGCTTTGATGAGAGAGTTCGGGTAGGGCTTGATGCAATGGAGATTTCTATTGGCGACTACGTTCTTTCCGGGGGCGAGATACCTGCGATGGTCGTTATCGATGCCGTGGTGCGATTGATACCCGGTGTGTTAGGGGATATGAATTCTACAGCCAACGAATCCTTTAATGATAGTTTATTGGAATATCCACAATATACTCGTCCGGCGGAATACAAGGGTATGCAAGTGCCGCCGGTATTGATGTCCGGTAATCATCAGAAAATAAAAGAATGGCAAAGAAACCGTGCCATGGAAAGAACCTTGGAGAAAAGACCGGATCTTTTAAATAAAATATAGACTGATTTGATTATAAATTTATACATTAGAAACAGGAGATAGGGGTTATGAATATTGTTGATGTGATTGAAAAAGAACAGATGAAAAAAGCAACGCCGCACTTTTCCATTGGCGATCAGGTGGACGTATCGGTAAAGATTATTGAGGGTGACAAAGAGCGTATTCAGGTTTTTAGCGGCGTGGTAATTGCGAGAAACGGCGGTGGTTTCAAAGAGACTTTTACCGTGAGACGTATTGTTCAGGGCGAAGGCGTGGAGCGTGTATTCCCTATTCACTCACCGAAGATTACTGATATTAAGGTCATAAAATCAGGCAAGGTAAGACGCGCAAAACTCTATTACATGCGTGGCAGGACAAGTAAAGGGACAAGGCTGCAGGAGAAATTTGAGAAAGAAGTCACAAAAACGGCCAGTGAAGCGCCACAGGCTACTAAAAAATAATTGGAGCTTCGAGAGTCTGCGGGTAATGCTCATGTCAGATGGTAGCGTTAACAGGTGAGACTAAGAATTATTGCGTAGCGGGTTGCAACAAAATTATCCCTCCCTTTTTGGATAAAAACCTTGCAATTATTTTGTGTTAAGTATGTTACTTCAATACTAGATTTGTTTAAACACAAGATTAGGGAGACATCTTACAAAAGAGATGTAGGTACCAGAGGAGAACAACTCGCCGTAAAATTTTTGAAAAAGAGTGGATATAAAATTTTACAGAGAAATTACCGGTGTAAACTTGGGGAAATAGATATTGTTTGTTACGATCACGGTGCTATCGCATTTGTGGAGGTTAAGACGCGGTATTCTGACACCTACGGCCCACCGGAACTCTCTGTTACAGAAGCTAAAAAGAGGCAAATTCTAAAGGTTGCCTTGCATTATGTTGCAGAAAAGAAGATAGAAGGCATAGATTCCCGATTCGATGTGGTTTCTATCTTTCACACGCCGATGAAAAAACAGCCTGAAATAACGCTTTTTAAAAATGCCTTTACCAAAAACGATTCACATTCTTCGAGGATATAAAGTATAAAGATGATAATTGATACCCATGCACATCTGGATTTCCCGGATTACAAATCCGATCTGGACTCCGTCTTGATTCGCGCAAAGGAAGCTGATGTGGGATGTATTATAAATGTGGGTACAAACCTTTCCGCAAGTAAAAAAAGCGTTACTTTAGCTCATCAATTTAATAACGTATATGCCAGCATTGGGATACATCCCCACGATGCCATGAAGGTTTCCGAACAAGACTGGAATGCCCTTGAATCTCTGGTTAAGGAATCGAAGGTCATAGCGATCGGTGAAACGGGGCTTGACTACTATCGTAATCGCAGTCCTCATGAAGACCAGCAGCGTATATTTCGTAAACATCTTGCCCTGGCTAAAGCCCACAACCTGCCTGTAATTATTCACTCACGCGATGCCAGTAGCGATTGCCTGAAGATATTGGAGGAATACAAAAACGGCACGCTCAAGGGCGTGGTGCATTGTTTTAGCGGGACGAGGGAAACCGCAAAGAAGTGCATAGAATTGGGATTGTATATATCTTTTGCAGGACCGATTACCTTTTCGAATGCTCAAAACTTGCGAGAGGTTGCGAAATCGGTCCCCGTTGAAAGGCTTCTTTTGGAAACGGATTCTCCTTTCTTGTCTCCTCAGCCAAAGAGAGGCGAACGCAATGAGCCTTCCTATTTATCGTACATTATTCCTGTGCTGGCCGATATCTATGGTTTGTCCGTGGAGGATATTAAACGGATTACCACCTTTAATGCCTACAAATTGTTTGGTATTGGCGAGCCTGAGCAGGAAGGAAGGATTGCTTATGCCATCCGAAATTCATTATACATAAATCTTACCAATCGGTGCTCGAATGTGTGCGACTTTTGCATGAGAGAAACCTATCCCATTGTGAAAGGCCATAATTTAGGATTGAAGAAAGAACCAACCGCAGAAGAAGTAATACAGGCTATAGGAGACCCCGGTAAATACGATGAAGTTGTCTTTTGTGGATATGGTGAGCCGACAGAACGGCTGGATGAGTTGATAACCGTGGCAAAATTTCTGAAATCGAAGGGGAAGCGTATCCGATTGGATACAAATGGTCACGGAGACCTGATCAATGGAAGGCCTATTATTCCTGAATTGAAAGGATTGATTGATACTATCTGCATCAGTTTGAATGCCGAGACTGCTGAGAAATATGAAGAAATATGTAAACCTGTTTTTGGGAAAAAGACTTATCCTGCCTTGATTCAATTTATTAAGGATGCAAAACAGGTTATACCCAACGTACAGGTTTCCATTGTAGAATCACCCAATGTAGATACAGAGAAATGCAAAAAGATAGCCGAAGAACTGGGTGTTGATTTCAGGGTAAGAAAATATAATGTGCTTGGTTAAGTTAAACATAATAATTTACCGCAAAGACGCAAAGGGCGCGGAGAAGACATTAAAATCAATATTTGAAAGGCCTTCTCAACTTTAATACACTGCCACGAAAAAATTATTATAATTTCTTATTAAAAATCTCTGCGATCTCTGCGTTCTCCGCGGTGAATTGGAGTTTTATGGACTTTTAAGATATGTTACGAAAAGCAACGATAGACGATATAGAAAAGATATACAAACTCATCAACGACTTTGCAGCTAAAAATGTGATGTTGCCGCGTTCGTTGAGTGAACTGTACGAGAATATCAGGGATTTTTTTGTGTTTATTCAGGATGATACCCTGGTGGGCTGTGCGGCGCTCCATATTTTCTGGAAAGACCTTGCGGAGATAAAATCAGTTGCTGTGCAGGAAACTACTCAACGAAAAGGAATTGGCAGGAAACTGGTGAGGGTGTGCATACGGGAGGCGCGTAAACTGCGCATCGCAAAGATGTTCGTCCTTACATATGTGCCTGAGTTCTTTGAGAAATGCGGGTTCCGCAGGGTAGAGAAAGAAACCCTACCCCATAAGATATGGTCCGAATGCGTAAAATGCCACAAGTTTCCCGACTGTGGGGAAATCCCTCTGATTCTTGAACTGGGCAAAAACGGTAAATAATGTATTGCTTGACGTTTTAATGTCTTATTAATATTTTACTAAGGTATTTCGTTAATCTAATTTTTGGTGTTTTTGCGATTAAACCGTGCTCAAAGAAAAGGAAAATATAGGGTTTAAAGGTGGTTTTAATCTCCTGGACACCCATCCGTTAAGATTTTGCAACATTATAGAAAGAATCTCTTCGGATGGCATTCCTGAAGTATTTAAATTTCGTGTTCCTGATCAAAAGATTCAACATGTTATCGTGAATCTGTGTCCTACCGAACCATGGGCATTGCCTAACTGGGTAATCCTTGAACATAAGACGGCTGCATTCCTCAACAAGCTCAAAGAGATAAAAACACGTTACTTCCCGGAGGCTAAATGTTACATAGCCATAAATAAAAAAGAAGACGAACCTGTTTCCGCGGTAAAGGATTACGCATGCAATGCCGAATGGATGAAGGTTTTTGCGGTAGATGCAAAATATCCTCAAGACGACCCCGTCATTCTTTCAAAGGTTGTTTTAGATATTGAAATGGATTTTGGCCAGGATACAACGACTCAGGGTGTATTGATTCTGGATGCGCAAACGGTATTGGCCATCTATGAAAACTGTATGCTGGGGAATAAGGTTGATTCACGTTTCATCGCCCTTTCAGGAACAGGACTGAAGGAGAATGAGATTATCAATGTACAACTGGGGACGTCTCTTGAAAAGATACTCCGGAATAGGATCAAAGAGTCCGGCAAATATCGCGTGTTTGTAAACGGTCCTTTACACGGCAGGGAGATAACGGATTTATCACAGAAGATGGATTGGTCTATCAACAATGTTGTGGTTTTAGAGGAACTGGACCAGAAGGTAATGTTTCCTATGTTCAAATCGGATGAGTTAGTATTGACCACAAACATGCTTGGAGAATTGAGGCGGTGCGTCTATTGCAATTTTTGTGATGACATTTGTCCCGTGGATTTAGAACCGGCGCTCTATTATCACAGTTACAAGAGAGGTGAAAAGCATAAGGCGCGCCTCTATAACCTGGCAAAATGTATTGAGTGCGGATTGTGCAGTTTCATCTGCCCGTCTAAATTAGAACTCTTACAGATCATCAAGGAATGCAAGGCGTTGGATAAACAAAAATGAAAAAATTGATAAAGCCAATAGAGCCAATTATAGGTAAGAGTCTCGACAGGGTGGAATCCTTTATTCACACCCACCCGAAGGTCAATTTTCTTTTTGGCGCCATTTTTGGTGCATTTGACGGTCTCCTCCGCAGTGCAAAGGAAACAACTCAGACACAACCTTTTATCCGAAACAATTATGATGTGAAAAGGTTTATGGGGGCCGTGCTTGTGGCATTGGTTATTGGATGGGTGCTTCCCGCAACCTATTTTTTTGGGTGGCAATGCGTTGTATCCAAACTGCTGGTTTCGTTTATTATTGGCGTGTTTGTTGTTGATGTGCTCTGGGCTATTATTGCGCGGGAGGATCATATCAGCGAGGGTGGATTTGTTTCATGTCTCCTTATTCCCGCAATATTACCGCCGCAATCGCCCCTTTGGCTAGTGGGCTTGGGGGCGGCGCTGGCCATTCTATTTAGAAATGTGCTGGGTGGTGTTGGGAATAATCTTGTGAATCCTGCCCTGTTCAGTCGTTTGTTTTTAACCATTTGTTTTCCGTCGCTCCTGGTTACAGGCTATCAAATGCCATTTGTGGGCATGCCCGACCTGCATTCTTTTCGTTACGGACTCGATGCCGTAACTCACGCTACACCGTTGACGGCATTTAAGACCAATGGCGAAGTTACATCCTATCTTTCACTCTTGGTAGGGACATCGGGCGGTTCTCTGGGTGAAACGTGTCGACTGGCATTGATATTGTCCGGTTTGTGGTTAATCAAAATCAAGGTGGTGAATTGGAGGCTCCCCGTATCATATCTGGGGAGTGTGCTTCTCCTTTCCGTATTTTTTTCATTGCTTATGGGTAAAACTGTCGCTCCGCCTATATTCCATCTTTTGAGCGGAGGATTAATCCTGGCGGCTTTTTTTATGGCTACTGACCCCATAACGACAACGTATAATCAGGCTGCAAAATGGATCTATGGCGCCGGGTGCGGGTTAATCACCGTGCTCATAAGGGATTTTACCACTTTGCCCGAAGGGGTGATGTATTCAATACTGCTCATGAACCTTCTAGCCATACCAATTCAATCTTTGATGGTAAAAATAAAGTATCGTATTTGATTTATTTGCGCTCATGGAAGAATTAAAAAAAATTATACTCCGCATTGCTTCAATCATTTTGATTACCTTTTTGCCCTGTGCGGGTCTTCTCATGGTATATTTTTATACAGCCCCCAAAATTGCCGAATACTATGATATAAAAGAGAAACGCGCCGTGCTGGATATTTTTAAACTACCATATCGTACCATAGAAAAAAGACTACTGGGTTTTACCTTTAAGAGCTTTGACAAAAAGGATATTCGGGAGGTATTTAAGAAAAATATTACCGTAGAAGAGCCACCAGTACCATCCTTTGAAATTCAGCCCACGGGTACACAAACCGCCGCAGAGAAACCGAAGGGCGGAAAAAGATTGTATAAGTATGTGAAAGATGGAAAGCTTCAGGGTGTTGGATTTGTAGAATCCAAGTTGGGATACGGCTACAATAAGTCAAGTATCATGTCGCTTTTCATTTGCATAGAACCAGACCTGGAAACACTGAAAGGCATTGAGGTGCTGGATCATAGTGAAACACCCGGTTTAGGGGGCAGAATTACAGAAGAACGGTTTAAAAACCAATTTGCAGGCAAGAAATTGCGACCTAAAATAATGGTGGTCAAGGGTAGAACGGCTGAGGGCAATAATGAGGTTGATGCGATTACGGGTGCCACCAACACAAGCAGAGGAATCGAGTCATTTCTCAATGACGCCATGAAAGAATTCTGGGAAGGGCAAAAGGAGATTGCATGGTAGTATTAAAGCGAAACATACGAAAGATTTCTAAGTACTTCATGAGGGATAATCTCATCTTAACGGCAGGCGCCGGACTTGGATTTTGTTCTTCTCTGGCGGTAACGAATAAACTGGAAAATTCTCTAACCATGGGAATCGGCGTAACACTTGTAACTGCCGGTAGTTTTTGCCTGGTCTATCCTTTCAAAAAGCTGATATCCACAGCTGGGACACATCATAAGATTTCACTTTTAATGATTATTGTATCCGTCTTTGTGGCTATCTTTGGATTTTTTGCACAGGCATTTGTGCCTGAAATTACGGCTAATATAAAGGCATATATTGACCTTATTACCACCAACTGCATCGTGCTTGCTGTAATCTCAGAGGGATTGACGGTGGATTTTTGGGATGCGCAGAGGAAGATTTTCAAAGCATGTCTTGGATATTCCTTAGCCCTGATCTTGCTTGCGTTTTTGCGTGAACCTCTGGGTTTTGGAACTATTTTAGGCATTCCTCTGTTTTCGGAGACATTTCCGCGTGTCGTCCTTATGGTCACGCCAGTAGGCGGATTCTTTGCATTGGCGGCATTCAGGCTACTCTTGCGTCCATTTTTTATTAAAACTGGAATTGTATGTACGGAAGCCTCTGCGTGCGAATGTGCATCGGCCACAAATGGTGGGACTCCTTTACCTAAAGCCCGTCCAAAGGTGGGAATATCCAGGACGTCTTTAATAGTTTTAGGGTTGGGCGTCTGTCTGTTTATCAGCATGATCATACACATAAAAACAATTCCCACCATAAATCAGTATTACATCATCCTTCTTCCCGTTTTACTCAATGCCCTTTTCTTTGACGGGATTGTGTTGAGTAAACTTTTGGGGTTGTGTCCCTTGATCAATAAGTCGCGGCAGATCGATGCGGCGTGGAAGATGGGGGTGGCAGTGATTATTGTAACGACACTGTCCACGGCATTAAACTGGCTTGTATATAACAGTGTCTTGGTTCGATGCAGTGACTATCTGTCCAAATATTCGTCTCTTCCTATACGGCTGGAGAATATTTTCTATCTGACGGTCTTTATCGTTACCATTGCCGTCTTTGTGCAGGTATTGAGCGTGCTGCTGAGAAAATTTGCGAAGAACGTTTACGAGCAGATGGGGCAGTTTTTAGAATTGATTACGGTCAACTGCATTGTCCTTGCAAGCGCCACATTCACCATCCCCACAGGGGCAAAGTTTCTAGTTACTACGACAACGGCATTTGGGTACGGGCTTCACTGGATGATGGTCGTTGTGTGGCTTGCCCTGTTAAGACGTCAGCGTCTGTTCGTTCCCACCAATGCCTGGGATGAAGATACTGTCGCAATTCTGATTTTGGGTATAATGGCCGCCATCTTTACCGGAATAGGGATGATTCATATTTTTTGAAAAGTGGGATGATTACATGGAATGGAAGGCATACGAAAACACAGGTAAAGACAGACTTAGTCATCTAAAAGATTTGAAGAATGCTAAGAACATTAGAGTTATTACAAAATAGCAAAGCAGTTAAAAGGTTTGAAATACTCGACTTTAAAGCAATCGAAATGAAGCTTGGAGTAAAACAATGACCATCCCTCTTTTCCTTGGCGCAGGCATCCTTGCCTTACTGGTATTGCTCCTGAGCATATTTAGCGAGGTCGTATACCAGTTCTTTGGTCGCGGTGAGAAACGCAAACTTGTCGTATTAAGCGACGATGAATACAGGAAAGAACTCGACATCGAGGGTGGGGAAAGGCTTTTATCTCTGCTTCAGAACAGGGGGTTTAACATCCCTGCTGCCTGTGGTGGTATGGCCACATGCGGCCAGTGCAAGATAAAACTCCACACAGATGTTGGGTTTTATACGTCCGTAGAGGCTCCACATTTCGATATGAGAACAAGGGAAACTGCCCGGAAATTCCTGGATCAAAAGATTGGTGATGGATATGTGCGATTGGCATGTCAGGTCAGGGTGGAAAAGGATGTAAGTCTGTACCTGCCCAAAGATACCTTACACGTTAAAAAATACACAGCCCGTGTTATTAAGAAAATACCCATCACCAGCGATAAGATGGAGATGTGGCTAAAACCATCAAAACCCATTCAATACAAGCCCGGTCAATATATCCAGCTTGCCATTCCTGATGATTTTGCGGAAGAACATTATAAAAAATATGGCGACTTGATTAAGGAGGCATGCAAGAAATTAGGAAAAGAGTTCGTTCCCTATGTGCCTGGCACTACGCTGTACAGGGGCTATTCACTTGCCTCTACAGAACCTGATCTATTAAAACTCATCGTTCGCATGGCTCCGGTAGATGCATGCATGCCTCTGGAGAAGGGCGGTCCTCCTTGCATAGGGCCTAGTTGTATTCATACTTATATCCAGGAACAAAGCCTTTGGAATTTTTTCCTTGGCGAAAAGATACGTTTCACAGGTCCGTACGGTCATTTTATGTTAAAAGAACAACCGCACACCGCCGTATTTGTCGCCGGTGGAGCGGGTTTGGCGCCCATACTGGCGGTTATGGAGCAATGGTTTCAGGAAGGGAGACAAGACAAGGCCATATTTTTCTTAGGTGAAAGACGATTCCAGGATATTCCAACGGTCTATTTGCCCAAGTGGTTAAAGTGGGAACGAACGAACCCCAACTTTCAATTTGTACCGGTACTTTCCGGGGCATTTCGCGGCGACAATCCTGCTGAAATGAACGATGTGGACAAAAAATGTTTTTATAATGTTTCTGAGGCAGACAGGCAGATTATTAAAGAACAGGGGCTTGTGGACGAACAGGGAGACCAGTGGAAAGGACAGGTTGGTTTCATCGGACCGCTCCTGAGAAAATATCTCTCACCCGATGCGAATATAGCGTTTTACCTCTGTGGGCCTGCGCCCATGACGGTTACCGTTATTGATTCAGCCGCTAACGTACTGAATTTGAAGAAGGAAAATGCCCTGTTTGATGACTTTACCGGCACTTTAACCCCTTCTGTAGACCTCCTCTACCAAAAGCTCGAAATCAAAGAAAAGATATCTGGTTTGAACATACCCAATGCCGATAAGCTCATCGAAAAGATCAGTAACACCCTCATCATTCAGTTGATATTGAAGGATAAGATCGATGCAAGCTACGATTTCCTCAAACAAGTAAGAGAGATGCTTGACAGATCACCACAAGAATTGGAATCAATGCTTCTTTCCTATAAGAGCTAAAGAGAGAAAGTTTCAGACTAACAAGAAACGTTAAAACCGCAGAGACACAGAGGCACAGAAATTTCCTTGTTCCTATGCCTCCTCTCGTTCCCATGCTCTGCGTGGGAACGGAAGATAGGATACTCTGCGTCAGAATATAATGCGGATAGTAAAAAATGAGAAGCCGGTATAGACATTTTCACGATATCAGCCCTTATTTTGTCACCTGCACCACTGTTAACTGGATTCCGATTTTTATATTCACAACAATCCTGTAAGAAGAGGATACCTTGATAATGCTATAAATTGGGTTTATTCAAGCGCCAGAAATTATTTGAAAGATGACCATTCGGTTTTGGCAATAGACTGGTTTGAATTATAACAGGACGCGGAGCGTCAGGTGTTGCGTTCCCACGCAGAGCATGGGAACGAGTTGAATGCGATGATTTTTCATGCGATACGTAATCTTAACCATCTTTTTCTTTTGTTCATTTACATTCACTTCTAAAATGTACTCACAAGATTTTTCCCCTATTACAGAATTCAGTAACAAGGAACTGGCCAGGGGTGAGCCTTTAGGCTGGAAGACCCATAAAGGCATTTGCAGAGAGATTAAAGACAGAATTATGCCCAGGATCGTGGAAATCGATGGCAGAAAGATGCTGTATGTAAATGCCAACGATAACGGTGCAATCCTCTTTAAGCCAGTCCGTCTGAATCCGAAAGAATATCCCTTTTTGAACTGGAACTGGAAGATATCCAATATAATACCAGCCAGCAGAGAAAAGGAAGAGGGTGGCGATGATTATCCTGCCGCTGTATGCGTGGTTTACGGAAAAACATTTTTCTCCATACCCTACACGTGCAGGATATTAATCTACGTGTATGGAAATAACCTGCCTGTGGGCGAACGATTTGATAATCCCTGTGAAGCCAAAGCAAAAATGATTGTCGTACAAAGTGGGGCGCAGGATGCGGGCAAATGGCTCAGTTACAAAGTGAACCATTACCAGGACTACATGCAGGAATTTGGTGAAGAACCGCCGAAGATTATTTATGTAGGAATCCAAACCAACGCCGACCGCACTCATGGTAAGGTTGAGGCATGGTACTCAGATATTTTTTTAAATAAATAGTAATAGTTTACCACCGAGAACACGGAGACGCAGAGAAAACGAGGTAAAACATAAAAGATAGCGTAAGGGTGGGCAAAGCGGAGCGTACTTAAAAAAATGAGGTAAAGATGGGTTCGCTTAACCCATCCTACACAACCGACCCCTTGTTCCCCTCAGCAAAATTACCACACTTCATCGAGCCCTCCATCTTTTTAATATATTGTTTAAAGCAGTTTTAGCTTCTTCTAAAGATTTATAGGCATCTATAATTATTTTCGATAATATAGGAGCAAAAATTTAACTGTTTGGTGTGATTTTGTATTGAAGTTCTCATTGGTGCTTCATTATATCAGGGAGCTGGATTACCTCAATAAAATTATCCCTCTTGCAATGAATAAATAAAGGAAAACTGCATTCTCGGACAACCTGACAAGTTTTGACATAACTTCAGCAATAACGACTCCCACACCTTCTCCTTCAGTCACACCAATATCAACAGCTACTCCTGTATGCGTAGCTACCTCAATTGTAGTATCTCCTAACAAGCTAACACTCAGCAAAAAAGCAAGTAGTGGTGTAACTGTGAAGATAACAGGCGAAGACGGTTGCTCAGTAGAAGGTGAAAGGGTAACGGCCAAGATCGCCCCCTCCGGCAAAAGGTTTATATCAATTTCATCGCTCAGTGAAATCACGGATGCCAACGGTGAGACAACATTCACCATTACCGCAAAGAAAAAGGCTGGCAAGGCAAAGATCACATTCCAGGCGGCAGGACAGACGAAATCAATACTTGTGACAGTTAAAAAGTAAATCGTTTGGAGGTGTCGATACTGTTGAGTTCAACCATATCTAACGCACGTGATATTGTGTAACGAACAAGGCTAAATGAGGGATATTTAAAATATGATGACAATTTAGTTCTTCGAAAGAAACGACCGATATATACCTGATGTTAGGAAAGGCAATACAATTGATCGTATCAAATCAACACACCCCTCAATCCCCTCTTTTTAGAGGGGACTTCTACTCTCCCCTCTAAAAAGAGGGGCCGGGGGTGTGTTCCTTTTCTGTATCAGATAAATAATTACACTTCGTGACAATCTGTGCTTTCGTGGCTTAATGGTTTTCTTCCTTTTCTCCTTCATACATCATCTTTGCCCTGACTAACCTTATTTCCTCGTAAGAATAGCCATCCCCAAGCTTCTCCTTTACCGGACTCATGGCCTGCATGCCCAGTTCTTTTAACGTCTGTATGATTCGCTGCTGCTTTTCTGGATCAACTATGCTGTCTACAGAAATATCCTCACCATCCAGAATGAGTCTCTCCAGATGCGAGGAAATAGTGGATAATGCCAGGCCCCTTTTCTGAGCAATTTCATGCATCGTGAGGCGCTGCTTGTAAAGTTCTAAGGTCGTTTGAACGGTGGAAGTCTTTGGCTGTTTTACAAGAGATTCAGACCGTTTATGGATACGTGGTTTTGGTTCGATGTTGTGCAGTTTGCAGTAATCGACAATCTCATGCAAAAACGCATCCCCATATCTCCTCAATTTCCGTTCCCCCATTCCACTTATCATCAGCAAATCAGATACATTTTGGGGATACTGTGTTGACATTTCTTTCAGGCTGGTATCATGGAAAATAACATACGGAGGCACTCCTTCACGATCTGCCATTGTTTTCCTCAACACCCTTAACTGCTCGAATAATGTGCGGTCGTAATCTTCACCTGCCTCTGCCTTAAAAATGTGAGGCGCTTCTTCGGGTTTTGTCAAAAAAACCTTTTCATTGCGCAATAACACATCCTTGCTCTTTTCGTTCAGCTTCAAGACGGGATACTTGTCTCCATCCAGTTTCAAATACCCCAATTGAATCAACTCACGGATAAACGCCTGCCATTGTGACTTTGAATATTCTTTCCCAACGCCGTACGTCTTGATCGTGTCATGCTGGTTCTGCATCACTTTTTGATTTTTCGAACCCAGAAGGACGTCGACAACATAATTTATTCCAAACCGTTCACCCACACGGTAAACGCATGATAATATTTTCTGCGCGGCAGTTGTTCCATCAAATCGTTCCTTTGGTTCTAAACAGACATCACAACTGCCGCAATTCGGTTCCTCAAATTTCTCGCCAAAATAAGCCAATAGCAACCTTCTCCGGCACACGTTACCTTCACAATAGCTCACCAACTCCCGCAATTGCTTATAGGCAATTTGCTTTTCATTTTCATCTTCCTTCTGGTCGATAAAATATTCTATCTTCATCTTGTCGCCGTAACTGAAGAATAATATACAGTCGCTTTTTAACCCATCCCTTCCCGCACGGCCTGTTTCCTGATAATACCCTTCAATGCTCTTCGGTAAATCATAATGAATCACGTACCGCACGTTGGGTTTGTCAATACCCATACCAAATGCTATTGTAGCCACGATAATCTCGACGTCCTCACGGATAAACCGTTCCTGATTCTCCGTTCTGGCTTCAGCCGTAAGACCCGCATGGTAAGGCAGGGCACGGTATCCTGCCGATTGCAGGCTCTCAGCAAGGCTTTCCACGGTTTTGCGGCTCTGGCAATAGATGATCCCGGAATCCTTCTTTCGGACATCCAGATATTGGAGTAGTTGATGATATGGATTATCTTTGGGTTTGATCTGATAATACAGGTTTTTCCTGTTAAAGCTCGCCTTAAAAACCTTACAGCCTGACAACTTCAACTGTGTAATAATATCCCCTTGAACGACAGGCGTAGCGGTGGCCGTTAGGGCCATAACAGGCACCTTGGGGAATCTCTCCTTTAATAGCTTTAACTGGCGGTACTCAGGCCTGAAATCGTGTCCCCATTCAGAAATACAATGTGATTCATCAACAGCAAACAGAGAGACCTTTAACCCTTGTAAAAATAGCAAAAATTCCGGCATAACAAGCCTTTCGGGTGCGATATAGAGGATCTTCGTTTCTTTGTTTGACAGGCTCCGTCTTCTTGCCTCGATTTCGTTGTAACTCAACGAGCTGTTAATGAACGTCGCCGGAATGCCGTCCGCCAGCAATCCATCTACCTGATCCTTCATCAATGCTATCAATGGGGAAATAACAACGGTCAATCCATCCAAAAGGAGGGCGGGCAACTGGTAGCACAAGGATTTCCCGCCTCCCGTCGGCATAAGGACAAAGACGTCTCTTTGTCCCAGTGCTTCATTGATAATTTCCTCTTGCAGCGGGTAAAAGCTTGTGTAACCAAAATATTTTTGCAATGCTTTATACATAGTGCAGCGAAACCTCAAACAAATCTCCCTTAGCAAAGGGGGATGAAGGGGAGGTAAAAAACTTGCTAACAAAAGATATTTTTACAAGGTAATACTATAATGTTTCAGGAATGATACTGATTTCCATTTCCTTAATCAATCATTAAACATTGAAAATTGCTACTATTCACCGCAGAGACGCAAAGATCGCAAAGCATTAAAGATCATTTTCAAATTCTCTTTATTTTTACTTTTAGTCTTTCTTTGCGTTCTCTGCGACTTTGCGGTAAATTATTAAAACTCAAGACTAAGAAACCATTTTGATATTTGGAAATTCTATGATAAACTTCCTAAAATATGATCAAAATAAATGCGAATGCGCTAAACATCCCTGAAGACATGGTACTCATCCCTGAAGGCCCGTTTCTCATGGGGAGTACAAAAGAAGACATCGAAAGGTTATTAGACCTCGACCGCAACATTGAAGTCGAACGGTTAGAAAATGAAATGCCTCAGAGAGAGGTCTTTCTGAGCGCTTACCTTATAGACAAATACCCCGTTACTAATGCTCAGTATAAAAAATTCATCGAATCTGGCGGCTACACACAAAAACCATTGTGGTCAGATGCGGGATGGCAATATATTTTAGATTCAGAACCCCTGGAAAGTAATGATCTGGACGCCGTTTTCAAGGGAGAACCTGATTGTCCCGTTGTAAACGTCTCGTGGTACGAGGCCGAGGCATTTGCAAAATGGGCTGGCAAGAGGTTGCCCACCGAGGCTGAATGGGAAAAGGCTGCCCGCGGTACCGATGGCAGGATATACCCGTGGGGCAATGAATATGATAAAACGAGGTTGAACTGTGCCGAGGCCAAGATCGAAAAGCCAACCCCCGTTACAAAATATTCACAAGGTCAGAGCGTTTACGGATGTTTTGACATGGCAGGAAACGTGTGGGAATGGACGGCCGATTGGTACGATAGCCAATATTACCGCCATGCTCCCAACAAAGACCCTCGAGGACCTAACGTGGCCGAGGAAAATCCCTACTTTGGCAGACCGGAAGAGGTGGGTATCTCAATTTACGAACTAAAACCTTCTCCAACGAGCAAGGCGCTGAGCGGCTGTAAGGTACTGCGGGGTGGATCGTGGAATGGTTCGGGCGTTGTCCACATTCGTTGTGCCAATCGAGATTACGACGAATTAATCTATAAAAACGACACCATCGGCTTCCGCTGCGCCAGATCGTTGTAATAATGATATATTGAAATCAGGTATTCAGTAGCTTTTAACCACAGAAGATATGGTTGGACACAGAAAACAAATCACCGAGGTCTCGGTGTCCCCGGTGGCTATATAACACAAAAAGATACATAGACAAATAAATTGAAGAAGCTTATAATAATTTTAGTTGTTTTATTAATCATTTTGTAACCGGCAAGATAGTCTAAATTCTAACGGAGTTTTGAAATGATAAAACTGCATATTCAATCCGACACAAAAGATGGCGTTGTTGATGTAATTAAAAATGCTGTCTCCGCAGAAATCAAAAGACTTGAAATTGGCCTGTATAAAACGAATAAGCAAATTGAAAAATATGAAACTGAATACAATATAACATCAGAAGTATTTCAGAAAAAATATGGAGCAGAAAATTTGAAAGGAGGAGACAGGGAGTATATAGAATGGGCAGGCGAGCTAAAGATCAGGGAAAAGATCACGGAAGACCTGAGAAAACTAAAAGAAATAGAATATGTTGCTCACTGAATACTTTGCCAGGCTTGTAAAGGTCATTGAGGAACATTCCAAAACCAATTTAATAATTGACTCTGATTTACATATTGACTGTAGAACAGAAAAAATTGGGATAATAAAGGGAACCATAACGTTTATTGACAATTCAAATTTATTCTTTACGGAATATCTCGATAACAGATATAAGATTGAAAAACTTACCTATTCTTTTCATTATCAGCAAAAAGACGGAAAGCTGATATTTAGATACGATAATGCCGAACATAAACCACGATTAAATTTCGCATATCATAAACACTTATCATCGGGTGAAATAATCCAATCTGACATACCTGATTTAAGCAATATCTTTGAAGAGATAATGGATTATCTTTTATGATATTCTGGCATATCATTTTTCAATTTAGATAATTTGCGTTCAAATATTATATAATATTTTCTCAGTGCCCTGTGGCCAATCTCTACGCTGGTTCAGGCTTGCAGCCTGAACCAAAATATTTTGGTTCAATCGAGGACGAGTGAACCAGCAAAAAGGCCCTCTGCGGTGAACTATTACAGATTTTTATAAGGAGATAAAATGAACATTCTTGTTTCTGGCTCACTTGCTTACGACAGGATTATGGACTTTCCCGGAAAATTCTCTGACCACATACTTCCCGATAAGATACACATGCTCAATGTATGTTTTATGATAAACGGCTTGATGGAGAATTTTGGAGGTACAGCGGGTAACATCGCCTTTGCCCTTTCCCTGCTTGGTGAAAGCCCAGCCATACTAGCCACTGCCGGACGCGACTTTGAACCATACCGGAACTGGTTGACCAGCCACAACATTTCCACGCAGCACATTAAAATCATAAACGATGAACTTACCGCCGGAGCTTACATAACCACAGACCAGTCAGACAATCAAATTACGGCATTTAACCCGGGTGCAATGAAATTCAACTCCAACTATGACTTCGATTCCGTTGCGCGCGAAAAGACCCTTGCTATCGTAGCGCCAGGGAATCTGGGTGATATGGTTAACTTTTCAAATACCTACAAAAAGATGGGGATTGATTACATCTTTGATCCAGGACAATCCCTTCCAGCCTGGAGCAAAGAGCTTTTGACAGAGTTGATACACGGATCAAAAATATTCATCTGCAACGACTATGAACTGCAGTTAACCCAGGAGAAGACCTTCATGACGGTTGATGATATCCTGGAGAAGACGGAAACACTGATCGTAACAAAAGGGGAATTCGGCTCTACGGTCATGCGTAAGGAAAACAACAAAATACGAAGTTTTGAAATTCCTGTTGCTAAGGTAAATCAGGTAAGCGACCCCACCGGCGCCGGTGATGCTTACAGGGCAGGATTAATCAAGGGACTCGCAACATCAAAAAACGACATCGTCCATGCGGCAAAAATAGGGGCCGTTTGCGCCGCCTATTGCGTGGAAGTCTACGGCCCACAAAATTTCCACTTTACCCATGAATTATTTAACAAACGCTTCGAATCCGTTTTTGGGAAAAAGGCTTTTTAAAGAACCGACAAACCACAAAGGCCTTTGCTGGTTCAATCGTTCTCGATTGAACCGAAATGTTTAGGTTCAGGCTTTAAGCCTGAACCAGCGGTAAGGTTTTCCTTTGACTCGGCTTTTATGGTAACTATAATACAGACCTAAATATCGAAATTCTGCAAAAGCCAGGATATGTTGTAATATACAGAATTTTTTATGTATTTTACAAATTTCATAGAATTAGTCCCGTATATTAAGTAGTTAGGACTCCATGAACATTCAAGAAGAGATTAATAAATCAGAAGAACTAATCCAGTGGCTTGATCGGCAAATTGACGGGCTAGATATCAGTTCCGACGAACGAACTAGGCTTGCCGCTGGTTGCCTAGATATGGCGCTTGAGCATCAAAAAGCTATAGTGCTGCTGGTTGCCAAAAGCCTCTGCGGATCTGCGTTTTCTATTGCCCGACTTATATTTGAAGCTTATGTCCGTGGGGTTTGGTTGCACAGGTGTGCATCTGAGTCAGAAATCGAGAAGTACAAAACCGATAAGCTCGAAAAAACCTTTGCCTCACTTATCCAAGACATTGAGAAGATTGATGGCTTCAACGAAGGTGTCCTCTCCACCACGAAAACCACAAATTGGAATTCTATGAACAGTTATACTCACAGTGGTTATTTGCAATCCGTGAGGCGGAATAAAGAAGAAACCATCGAACCAAATTACACCTCAGAAGAAATTAAAGAGGTACTAAATTACGCAAATGCCCTTGGGCTGCTTTCTGCACTTCAAGTAGCTCTGTTGGCAGGCAATCAGGCGCTAGCCAACGATTTGCTCGAAAAATCTAAGGCCGTATTGTGTGTGAAAAGGAATAACGTAATATTGAATAAATATAACTTGAAAGAAGGTACTATTTATGATTTGTTGGATAGACAAGAGTTCAAGAGCCGAATGGTTAATAGTTTTCCCGCGGTTTATTTAACTATTATAAGTATTATTCAAGGTGTTGCTTTAGGAATATTAGCACAAAACACTTTTGAATATATACAGAAGTTTAAAGTACTAAACGTTAAAGACATTATAACGCTTTTACCTTATGTAACCCTATCTTTTTTTAACATTGTAATTGTGTTTTTTGAGTATAGTTGGTTCATTGGAGTTTTTAGATGGTCACCTAAATTTTCTGACACCTTTATCCCTTTCTTTTTGGGAATTATGGAAATTAGCCCTTTGTACTTTTTAGACAAACCAAAATTTTGGTGGTTTTTGAATGCAGGTTATGTTCTTGCAGGAGCCATTGCATACATTAATACCTTTGCTAGTTGTAAAACCGACATGTTTGAAATTAAAGAAATTTATAAGTTTACTAAAAGACGTAGCTTAGAAAATGTAATAGTTACTATAATGCCGTTAATAGTTTTTATAATTACAGCAATATACCATGACCGATTTTCTAAGGTCTATTATTGGCACAAACTTGAAATTGGAGCATTTATTTTTTATTTTTTTATTGACGTTTTTATTATTTATAGAGGTCAAAAGTTTGTTAAAGTTTTGCATCAAAAGTATAAATATAAAATCTGAAAACCGATTAACAAAGGGACTAATTGCGGTAAAGTCTAATAGGTGACCCCACATACTCGACGAACGCGTTGTGCAGAACAATAAAGACGACTAGACAGCTAACAATCGGCTGAACCGTACCGGTTAGCCGAGGCATTAGGTTTCAGGGGGATTTTGTGGCGAAAGTGAAAATAACGAAGCGAGTGTACGGCCTGAACAAAAGCCTATTTCGCGAGCTAAATGACATCCATATTTATCTGTCTCATACACTTCCCTTGCTTGATAGGATGGCCGAGAAGTACCGTTCCATCAAAAGCTCATCGGATAAAAGATTCATCGTGCCAAGCCGAATTGGCAAGAAGGGCATCGCGAAGCTAACACCTGAGGAAGTAGCAAGCCTGTTCGAGAAGTTCGCACAACGAGAACTGCACGCCAACCTTCTGTTGGTATGTGTTTCGCGATTCGAGTCTTTTCTTAATGACGTCTTGAGGGCATTTCTGTCTGAGTACCCAGGAAAACTATCCGTTGGCCTCAAAGGTGGCGAGTCGGAAAGGCAATTTCCCGTGTCCTTCATCATCAATAGCACTACGCTCGCTGAGGCTCAATCGGCAGTAGCCGAATCGCGTCTTCAAAGTGTCTTTTATGCCGAGCCCAAGGATTACCTGTCATATTTCGAGAGCATTACAGGCGTTGTAATACCTGAAACGCTATTTCTATCCTTCGTGGAAACGAAGGCAACACGTGATCTCATCATTCACAACTCCGGTAAGGTGAATGACCTGTATCTCCGAAAATCTGGAAAGAGTGCGCGAGGAAAGCCCGGAACGATAATTCCACTGAATGAAGATTACTTCGGTAACTGCATCTCCGTAATGAAATCCATCTCAGATGAAATTGATAAGCAGGTCAGCGCCAAATATGAAAAGGTGGCAACCTAACCCGTCCGTCAACGCGGGCCTGTGTAAGCGGCGCTTCGCACTGCTTGCACGGGCCGGTTATACCTGAAAAAATAGATAATTATGATTTATTCAAATGAACCTGATAACTGGCGAGATCTTGAGGGCACATTTGGGTAGAGTAGGGAACTGGCGTAGTGGTTTAGGTTTGGCCTATCCCCATTTTCATGAGGACGTATCTGTTTCTGTCTCTTTCGTCTGACAGTGCCTCACGAGCCTAAAACAGAAGAAACAAAAAAGGTCTGTGTAATCTGCGGAATCTGTGGTTGTTTTGAAGGCTTGAATTCTACAGTAATCCCCTTTCAAAATTCCCAATCATAGAATTTTTAACCTTGCTTAGTTGTGCCCATCCCGCCCATCCTTTTCACCCCGATTAGTCCATGTCAACATTGCAGATTGCATCTTTTATAAAGTATCTATTTTGTATTTGACTTGTGCATATACTGTACATACAATTTATTTATGTTTTACCAATGG
>JACRII010000134.1 GCA_016235875.1 Planctomycetota bacterium | reverse complement strand
CTAACCGCTTGGTGTGGTTGTGCTGTGAAGATTTCATGTCGCTTTATTATATCATTCAATTTTACCATCGCAACCGATTTACCCTCTTTTTCTGGCTAAATACTAAGAAAAACTGTATGCTGCATTCTCGGACAGCCTGTTAAATATTAAGTAATTTCTTCTTCAAAGTTGCTATCTTATCACTCAGTTTTTTGTTTCGCATCAGTTCGGTATTCATCTGGTTATATTTCATGGTAATTGCCGCACCCGATATACCATCGAAAAACGCACCTAGATCCTTACATGATACCCCGCTAAGGTCTCGGGCAAGATAAATTGCAATTGCTCGCTCCTTGTTATCCTTGCGTCCCCTCATTTTTACTTGTTCTTCTCTATACCCGAATTCATCACATACCGACTGAATAATTGTTTTAAGAGTCACCTTCGGTTTTAATTTCTTGAGTTGAGGAATTTCTTTCTCGTCATTCTTTGTGGAAAGAAATTTATCTTTAACCCAGTTTACAAAGCCAGTCCCACCAAGGATAAATCCCCCAATCAAGTTTTTATTTGGATCTTCCATAGTTTCCCTATTAACTTTCTCTACGTAGCTTTTATAGTTTGCAATGGCTTCCTTTTTCTCTTCCCCAAAATATGACAATACTGTTTCCGTAGTAAGCCAATCAGGTTTTTGCCTTTTTCCTGCAAACACAGGATAACTACTCCATGAATACTCCAGTGGATGTGTCACGATTTTCGCACGAACAGGGTTAAGATGGATATAACGAGAAAGCAGGATAAGATATTCATTTGCATCTAACAGGATAGCCTTGAACCTGCCCTGGAAGAGATGACCTCTTCTTCGGTGTCTTTTATTGAAATAAACTGAGTAGCTAACATTAAGCCATTGAATTGCTACGCTTAAATTGGCTTGAGGTGTTTCGATTAACAAATGATAATGATTGGACATGAAACAATAGGTATGGATTCTTGTTATAAATCGTTCTATACCTTTTGCAAGATATTCCAGAAATTTTTCTCTATCTCTTTCATCGATAAATATATTTTCACCGGCATTCCCTCGATTAATAACATGATAATATGCACCGGGATATTCCACACGTAAGGGTCTTGCCATGAGATGCCCCTTTAGGTAAAAATTAAAAGTGGAAGATAATTGAAAAGGTATTATAATATTCGAAACAATAAATATCAATATTTATTATTTAAGATGTGACCCCTATATTTATCCTATATTTATCCCTTGGGCGAAATTAATAGGAAAAATGTGGAGATCGTTCTAAAGGGAGTGGCAGATGGTATTGCCGTTATTTCAAGTATTATGCAGGCCGAAAATCCGGAAGGTGCAGCCAAATGTTTATGCACGAAAATCTTACAGTTCAAAGCCTCAGACCAATGAAAAAATATACGTTTGAAAAGGAGATGTCTTAATGCAGTTAATGGAAAAATTACATTTCGACGAAAAAGGATTAATCCCATCAGTTATAGTAGATGCACAGGATGGCAAGGTACTTACCCTCTGTTATATGAATAAGGATGCCGTTTTAAAAACGATTGAGACGGGGAAGGTGCACGTGTTCCGGCGTTCCCAAAACCGGCTGATGATCAAGGGTGAGACTTCAGGTCATATTCAGGTTGTAAAAAGGGTGTTTTTCGATTGCGAAGGGAATTCACTCGTTTTTATGGTAGAACAGCATGTGGCTGCATGTCATGCAGGTTATAAAACGTGCTATTACCGTGAATATATTCCAAAAACGGATAGTATTCAGGTTAGTGAAAATAAAGTATTTGACCCCGAAAAGATTTATAAGTAGAGAAGTTTTTAAATACTCGAACTAATGAATCAGAGCAAAAAATAAAATTCATTGAAAAAACGCTTGAAAACAATTACATCAAATGTTATAGTCTTACTTTAATTGTAAATATTTTTGGTTATAATATTACGGCTTTGAAACTTTATACCACCTTACCCGCTGGAGGAAAAAAACATGTCTATTTATGGTAAAAAATATGTAAAGTTTTTCCTTTTAATAGCCTTTGTTGGAATGTCGGGTTGTGCCGAGTTGAGCGAACTCAGAAATTTAAACAGAAGACAGGCCATTACTATACGAGACCAGTCAGATGAATTAGCAAAGCTTAAGAAACAGCTTTCCTCGGTATCGGATAAGTTAAAGTCCAGCGAAGAGGAGATGAACAAACTCCGGAAGCTTGCCAAATCAATTGGTGAGGGAGTTTCAGTTAGAGATACGATAGAAGGGCCTGTTATCCTTTTTCCGGAAAAAATATTGTTTGATTCGGGTATGGCGGTAATAAAACCAGGCGGAGAAAAGGCGCTCAAGAAGATGGCAGAATTCCTAAAAGAAAATGCGTCTACCTTTATCAGGGTTGACGGTCATACGGATTCCGACCCTATTTTGAGGACTAAACATCTGTGGGATTCTAACCATCATTTGTCTGCGGCGCGTGCTTTAAGTGTATTTCATTTTTTGACAAAGAGTGAAAATATTGCCGAAGGAAAGATCCACGTTGCTGGTTTCGGTCCTAATCGTCCAATAGCAGCGAATAGCACTTCTGCCGGTAAGAAAGAAAACAGAAGGGTAGAGTTCTTAATAATCAGCACCCCTGCTGCATTGCCTCCAAAAGAGTCTTCGTTAGGCACAGAACAGGAGGCGGAATTAGTAGAGCAACCAGAGGGAGCGCCAGTGGAAGAGGCTGCGCCAGCAGAAACAGTTCCTGAAACATCCGAAGCAACTGAAGAGAGTGAAGAAAAATAAGTTGTTTGTGAAAATAATTTCTTTTTGAGATATTTGACTATCTGGAGAAATGTTGGTTTAGAAATTGTTTATTTTTAAGAATTACCAGTTACGTCTAACCTGCTAATCCACAATTCACAAACCAAGTTTCAAAACAATCCCAGTCTGAAAAGACTCCGTCACTTCAAGGATTCAAGAAGTTGAATCGAGGTAACATTTGTAAAACCTGTAGTACGAATGGTTAGTTTGTTGATTGAATATTGTTTGAATTATTTACATTTTAAGAATTTATGAAAGCAGAAACAAAAAACGACATTAAGCAAGCAAATAAAGGCCAGACAAACCAATACGCACGAAAGGGTTCATCGAATAAAGTCTGGGACTTCTTTTGTTCCGTTAAATTGGCTGTAGTAATTATTTTGGTTCTGGTTGTGTCGTGCATCATAGGAACGGTAATCTTACAGGAAAAAACCTTTGATGAGTATGTTGCACGGTATGGGTATGGTTTGGCAACTTTTTTTAAGATTACACAATTAACTAATGTATTTCATTCTTATTGGTTTTCGCTTCTTTTAATTTTACTATGCGCCAATCTCATTTGTTGTACCATCAAAAGATGGAGAAATACCTTTCTCCAGACAGGTTTTGTTCTCACCCATCTGAGCCTTGTTTTAATATTAATAGGAGGTGTTGTAAAATTCCAACTGGGTGTAAAAGGTGGGGTGAATGTGTATGAAGGAAAATCGGTAAATTATTTTCTTACACAAACGATCGACCGTAAGGGCAAATTGGATTATGTAAAAAAGGACTTGCCTTTTTCAATTGCTTTAGATGACTTTATATTGGAAAAGAACGAACCGAAATTTCAGCTTGTCTCTTATGTGAAGAGTAAAGACCGCCAAAAGGTATTAGAAGTAAAAATCGGAAAAAAACAACGCGTACCCGGTTCTGATTATAAGGTAACTATTAAAGATTATGTTCCGGATGCAGAATTAAAACAGGAACCTGTAAATGCATCCGATAAACCCGATAATCCTGCTATTTTTGTGAAGTTTTTTGGCTCAGAGAAAGTTGCGGCTGAGGGATGGTTACTGGCATACGACCGTAACTCCTATGAGGACAAAAAACAAGGCATACGCATAGAGTATATCTGGTTGTCTTCGCAGCAGGAACTCGACAAAGCTTTAAATTCTGTCGAAACGGCAAAGGCACAAGTATCCGTCTCAATGTCTGGCCAGACGCAGGATTACCCCCTGGATTTAAATAAAGTCTTTAAATTTGAAGGAACCGATTTTACGGTAAAAATGTTACAATATGTGCTTAATTACGGAGACAGACGGCCTCTGGGTGAGCAGCCGCCTGATAATCCTGCCGTACAGGTGGAAATTAACGGACCGGAAGGCGCTGAAACCCGCTGGGTGTTTGAGAAATTTGCCGATTGGGATAAGATGCACCCCGCAAAGTATAAAAATTTGAAAATAACCTGTAGCGGGATTGCCGGCACCTATATGGCAAAAAATACGGTGAGGATTTATCAAACCCCGGAGGGGAAGCAGGTGCTCGTTTATATAAAGGATAAAGAAATTGCTGAAACAATGCCGTGGGAACTGGAAAAGAAGTACGCGATTCCTGACACGGGCAACCAGGTTGTGGTAGCCAGTTATTTTCCAACGTTTGATTTCAAAAAAGAAGTGATAAAAAAATCGGATGAGGTTAAGTCTCCTGCCATTTTTGCAGAAGTTGAAGGGCCGAATGGAAAGGTTGAGGACTGGATATTCTCCAGTAATCAGTATGCTACCTGGTATACCGATAACAATTTTGCGCTCGTTTATGAATCTACCGGTGAATCGGTGAAACATTTTACGAGTAAATTGCGTATTGAGGAAAATGGGCAAACAGTTGCAGAAAAAACCATCAGAGTAAACGATCCTT
The DNA here is from genome assembly GCA_016235875.1 of Planctomycetota bacterium. Lineage (GTDB taxonomy): Bacteria > Planctomycetota > Brocadiia > Brocadiales > Brocadiaceae > Wunengus. The sequence continues at coordinate 37,944 of JACRII010000134.1, read as the reverse complement.
TGGAATATAAAGGGTATGCTATTTATCAATCGAGTTATGATCCAGAAGCTGGAACTTTTTCTGGTTTGCAAATTGTTAAGGATCCTGGTATTTCTGTGGTTTATTCAGGTTTTGGCGCCCTGTGTTTTGGCGTTGTATTTATTTTTTACATAAAACCATTTCTAAGAAAAAAACTGAAAAAAGAGGTGGAGGAATAAAATGAGTTTAATGAACATTACTTTAATTGTATATATAATAGCTTCTATTGCTTATATAGTGAGAGAAATCTGGAGATCCGCCAGTACAAAATGGGTGTCCCTTGGATTTCTTATTTTAGCGTTTTGCTTCAATCTGACAATGGTGGCAACGCGTTCTATAGAAGCAGGACATCCGCCTTTTTCCAACTTGTACGAATCGCTGGTATTTTATGCCTGCTGCACGTCATTTGTCTATATCATATTTGAATTCGTTTATAATTTCAGGGTCGTTGGGGCATTAGCGTCCATTCTGGCAATGTTGATATTGTTCTATGCTACCCTTCAGGACGAGACTATACGGCCGATCATGCCGGCATTGAAGAGTAACTGGATGTTAATTCACGTCGTCACCTACATGCTCGGATACGCCGCTTTTGGAATTTCGTTTGTGACCAGTATTATATATCTTGTGGTGAAACCTTTTGCCAAGAGAGGTGAAGCGGTTCAGGAAGGAACTGAAATTTTACCAAGAAATTTTGATAAGTTAAGTTATAAGATAGTTGCCTTTGGATTTCCATTCCTTACTCTCGGTATGATTACCGGCGCAGTCTGGGCAAAAAAGGCATGGGGCGATTACTGGTCATGGGATCCCAAAGAAACCTGGTCTTTGATTACTTGGCTTGCATATCTGGTTTACCTGCACACCCCACTTATTTTGCCAAAGATGAACATTAACAAGGCAAAGGCGTCTGTTATCTTGTCTATATGGCTGCTCGTTTCATTTGGGATAGTAAACTTTACCTTCATGGGTTTGAGTTATTTGCCTTCTGCAGCTGACAGCGAGCATATTTACGGTTCTAAATAGTATTTGAAAAATAAGCGTATGCCTCCTACAACGAGGGTGCATGTTTATGTACACGGCAGGGTGCAGGGCGTGTTCTTTCGTGCTACCACGAGAGACAAGGCCATAGCCCTGGGTGTTAAAGGATGGGTAAAGAATTGTCTGGATGGCTGTGTTGAAGCTGTCTTTGAAGGTGAAAAAGATATTGTTGATAAGATTGTAAATTGGTGTAAAAAAGGGCCAGAAGGCGCCTTTGTCAATCACATAGATGTGCACTGGGAAAAGTGCTCAGGCGAATTTGATGAATTTTCTGTAATTTACTAGAGTGCTTGACATTGTTACAACAAACTCAGGCATTATATTCTCCATTAGAACCCAGCCAGGTTCAAGCAAAAATCGTATTATCGGCGAGTATGGGGGACGTTTAAAATTAGCTGTTACTGCGGCGCCGGAAAAAGGTAAAGCAAACAAGGCCGTAATTGAACTGTTAGCAGATACACTCCACATCAATGAATCTTCTATACATATTATTTCAGGCGAGTCATCACGGGACAAGAGATTGATGATCGAAGGTTTGACTCCTGAAGATATAAAACCCTTGCTGAATCCTCAATCTTAAGGAAATTACCCATCTCTATGGATTATAAAAAAACACTCAACCTACCCACTACTCAATTCCCCATGAAGGCGGATTTGCTCAGAAAAGAGCCTGAAATCCAGAAAAAATGGGAAAAGGAGCAACTCTATGAGCAAGTTCGCATGGCGCGTGCAGGGAGAGAAAAATATATCCTGCATGACGGCCCCCCCTACCCGACGGGCGAATTACATATCGGTACGGGATTGAATAAAATACTGAAAGACTTTATCGTCCGCTTCCATACCATGAAAGGTTATGATGCGCCGTATGTCCCTGGTTGGGATTGTCATGGACTGCCGATTGAACACCGCGTAATGCAGGAGATTGGCGAAGAAATCAAAACCTTGACCAAACCGGAAATCAGGAAAAAATGTAAAAAGTATGCGGAAAAATTTGTAAAGTTACAGAAAACACAGTTTAAAGCCCTTGGTGTAATGGGGGATTGGGAGCATCCCTATCTAACCTTTAATCCTGAATACGAAGCAGGTATCATTGAGGTATTTGGTAAACTCGTAGAAAAAGGATATATATATCGTAGCCTGAAACCGATCCACTGGTGTATGCGATGCCAAACGGCGCTTGCGGAGGCAGAACTTGAATATAACGATGAAACCAGTCCATCCATTTACGTAAACTTCAAACTCAACGACACGGTTGAGAAGTTATTTAAAGGCGCTGATAGCGATAACTCATACATCATGATATGGACAACTACTCCGTGGACGCTTCCTGCAAACCTTGCTATTGCCATCCACCCGGAATATGAGTATGCAGCCATTCGTTATTATAATCCAAAAACTCAAAAGAAAGAAATCACCATCCTTGCTGATAAGCGGACAGACATTGTTATGTCTACGTTAGGTATCAAGGATTACGAATGTCTTGGTAAGGTGAAGGGGAATTTGTTGGAAGGGTTGAAATACGAGCATGCTTTTATGAACAGGTCGGGTTCCCTTGTGTTGGCCGATTATGTGACCTTATCAGATGGAACCGGGTGTGTTCATACTGCGCCAGGACACGGCCAGGAAGACTTTCTTACGGGGATTAAATATCACCTTCCTATATTGAGTCCTGTTGATGCCACAGGTGTTTTTACCGATGAGGCGGGAGAACTTGCCGGTCAGCATATCAAAAAGGGAAATGCCTATATAACGAACAGATTGGAAACGGCGGGGGCGCTGCTTTATAAGACGGATTTTGTGCACTCATATCCTCATTGTTGGCGCTGCAAGGAACCTGTTATTTTTCGAGCGACGGAACAGTGGTTTGTCAATCTCGACTATAATAACCTGCGTCAAAGGGTACTGGACGAGATAAAACGGACTAAATGGATACCTTCCTGGGGTGAAAGCAGGATGACGGGTATGATTTCAGAACGTCCTGATTGGTGTATTTCCCGGCAGCGTTCCTGGGGAGTGCCTATTCCTGCCTTTTATTGTCTGGATTGCAAACAGGAACTTATAGACATAAAAACGATTGACCATGTTAGAGGCAGATTTGAGAAGGAAGGAGCGGATACGTGGTTTTATAAAGACGTTTCCCATTTTTTACCGCCTGATACCAAATGCTCAAAATGTGGTGGCGTTCGGTTTGAAAAAGAAATGGATATTTTTGACGTCTGGTTTGAATCTGGCTCTAGCCACCATTCAGTTTTACATAAGCGCAACGAATTGTCGTATCCAGCAGACATGTATCTGGAAGGGACAGACCAACACCGCGGATGGTTTCAGCTCTCATTGCTTCCATCTGTCGGAGCATGGGGCATAGCGCCTTTTAAGTCCGTCTTAACACATGGATTTGTCGTTGATGAAAAGGGTGAAAAGATGTCCAAATCCCTCGGTAATTTCATATCCGTTGAAGATGCGTTAAAGGAATTTGGCGCCGATGTGCTCAGGTTATGGACTTCTTCTCTGGATTATCAAAACGATATGAGCGTGTCCCGTAATTTAATCCTCAGATGCGCAGACGCCTACAGACGTGTTCGTAATACATTCAGATATTTGCTGAGTAATCTCTACGATTTCGACCCAAAGGTAAATACCACATCCTATGAAGAGTTGCTGGAAATAGACCGCTGGGCATTGCATAAAACACAAGAATTAATTAAAAACGTAACATCAGGTTACGAATCTTTACAGTTTCACCGGATATTCCATAGTTTCTATAATTTTTGTTCTGTGGAGATGAGCGCTTTTTACCTGGATATCCTGAAAGACCGGTCATATACCTTTGCAAAAAATTCCAGGGAACGACGTGCTGCGCAGACCGTTATGTATAACATCCTGTTAAACCTGGTTAAATTATCAGCGCCAATTATTGTTCATACGGCTGAAGAAGTATGGTCAGCAATCGGTTTCAAAGACGAAGACGTCTCCAGTGTTCATTTGACAACATTTCCAAAGTGCAATTCAGCCTGGATAGACAACTCTTTAAACGAAAAATGGGAAAAGTTGATTAACATGAGAACTGACGTGGCGAGGGAACTTGAAAAAATGCGCGCCGCCAAGTTGATAGGCAACTCATTAGAAGCGTCAGTCAGTCTTTATACCGAAAATGAGGATCTCTGGCAGTTCCTTAAAAGTTATGAAAATGACCTTCCTATGATATTTATTGTATCTGAGGTGAGGCTGGGAAGAAATGCTACATCTAATGCAGTGAAGGGAGAATTAACCCAGGAACTCTGGATAGAGTGCGGTGTCTCACAGCACAAGAAATGTGAACGATGCTGGAATTTTAGAGCGAGCGTGGGATTACACAAAGACCATCCAACAATATGTGACAGGTGCATTAGAGCGATTCAATAATCGGGGTAGTATCTTTAGCAAAAAAAATTACGATTTTTCCTATCGACCCTCCGAGCCTTTGTTTCTCATTTCTACCTCTGCTTTAAGAAGCACCCTGTAATGGTCGATTACCGGTGTAGGAAGCTGCTCTAACAGGCTGATTATCGTGTCGTAGGTACGCCTTCTTTTACCGTATAATGGGGGTTGTTCAGCCACGACAGTTGGTTCTTCTTTTATCTTTTCTTCAAAGAGTCCTGATATCTGAATTCCGAGGGCATTCGCAATCTTCTCCAAAGATTTCTCGCTATACCCCCTCTTTCCGTTCTCTAGAAAGTTTATATAACCCTGGGTTAAGCCACTTTTTAAAGCCAAGTCTTCCTGTGTGATTCCAAGCCTTTCCCTGACCGTCCGTACATTATTTCCCACAATATTCTTCCTCATAAAAAGTTTATAACATAGCGTTATAAAATGGTCAAATACTCTAAGTCATATTTTTCTCTTGACATATATAACTCTTAGTTATATATTGTCCACCTAATCATCGGCATGCACGTGACGTCGCTCGACTTAGCCGAAGCAATTAATCCTGCAGTACTCGAAGGAGGCGCTATATCAGAAATGACTATAGACATTACTGCGCATAAGCGTGCAGAGGAAGCAATACAAGAAACCAACCACACGCTTCAAGCCTTTATACAAGCAGCTCCATTAGCCATCATCGCCCTGGATGCAGATGGACGCGTTACTATGTGGAATTCGTCCGCCGAGCGCATATTCGGGTGGAGTAAACAAGAGGTGCTTGGTCATCATCTCCCCTTTGTACATAACAATAAACAAGACGTATTCCTGATACTGTGCAAAAGAGCGCTGTCTGGTGAGTTATTTATGGGCGTAGAGATACGTCAACAAAAGCGGGATGGCTCTCCGATTGATATTCGCATTTCGGCAGCGCCGGTGCGCAACGCACAAGGGAATATTAAAGCCGTTATGGGAGTTATAGACGATGTAACGGAACGTAAACGAACACAGGCGGTAGAAGCCTTACTCTATGAGATCGATCAGCTTGTGTTGCAGGGACGTACCCTGAATTTTATTCTGTCTCACGTCTGCGAAGGACTTGTTGACATCTTCTCCTATCCTCTGGTTTGTGTCTGTACGAAGGAGGAAGACGGCTGTGTTGGTATTTCGGCACAAGCCGGTACCCATGTAAGTCACCTCCGCAATCTTCATGATGCACTCTGTGATAACACCTCTGAGGATCAATGCCCAACAATCCTTGCTATCCGTAAGGGATATACACAAACGAGCGACACGCAAGAACCTGCCTTTATCCAATACCGGGAAAATGCCAGCGGATATGGGTTGCAGTCTTTCATCTCTGTTCCTCTGTGTATACAGGGCAAGATATTTGGTACGTTGAACCTGTATGCCTTAAAACCTAATGCCTTTGATGCAAAAACAGTTCGATTATTAGAAAATATGGCTACGCGTATCAGCGTGGCTCTATTGACGGCAACAGACCAACAACTGTTACAGTTACAAGGTGCCGCAATGGCATCAATAGCTCATGCAGTTTTTATTACCGATTGTAAGGGCCGTATTAAGTGGGTTAATAAGGCATTTACCCGGCTTAGTGGTTATCCTGCTGAAGAGGTTTATGGCCAAATACCGTCTCTGCTCAAGTCAGAGAAACATGACGTATCATTCTATCAAAGTATCTGGCAGACCATACTTTCAGGAGAGGTTTGGCGTGGAGAAATCGTAAATCGCCGAAAAGACGGTGGCCTTTACACGGTGCAGCAAACCATCACTCCACTTCGAGATATACAAGGAAAGGTAGTTCACTTTGTCGCTATACATGAAGATATCACCGATAAAAAACAGTCAGATGCACATATCCTCTACATGGCCTATTACGATACCCTGACTAATCTGCCAAACCGCAGCCTCTTTTACGACCGTCTGCATCGTGAACTGGCCCATGCGCACCGCAATGAACGGATGCTGGCAGTGATGTTTCTTGATCTGGATCGGTTCAAAGTCATTAATGATACATGGGGGCATACTTATGGAGATCAGGCACTCAAGGCCGTAGCAGGGCGGCTGAAAGGCTGTGTGCGTGAGAGCGATACCGTATCACGCTGGGGCGGCGACGAATTTATCTTTATTATCACAGATATCATCCAACCGCAGGATGTTGCCTTTATTGCACACAAAATTTTTAACGAGATGTCCTCCCCTTTCCAACTCGAAGAACGCGAAGTTTACATAACCCCGACCATAGGTATTGCCGTGTATCCATTAGATGCAAGTGATGCAGAAAACCTGATTAAAAAGGCTGATACTGCCATGTACCATGGTAAAGAACGGGGACGGAACACCTTCAAATTTTACACGCAGGAGAGGAAAGAGTCGTGAAATAGCAGTGACTTTGAAGGGTAAGATTATAACGGCAACAATTAGCAAGGTTGGCAATAAACGTATATATATTTTAAATTTACAATCCTTTTAGCATTTCAACTCTTGCAAACAAGCAAATCCCGATAATACCTAAGAAACGAGAACAGGAGTCCCTTTACATACAACTGCTTTTCCTCCGATATTTCCAAATCCAGGATATGCCATTCGTTGAACAATTCTTTCGGGAAAGCCAGGTTGCCGTTTAATTAGGCTGCCTTTGGCAGCGACTTTTAAGCTCCCCTCTAGAAAGAGGGGAATCACAAAAGATTGAAATCCTGTACATAAATTTAGGCAAATATGAGGATATGAAAAAACTTCTTGCCTTACTATTCCCTTGATGGTATTATTAAATTCTTTGAAACGACGGCGGCATCGCCAAGTGGACTAAGGCCACGGTTTGCAAAACCGTTACCCTGGGTTCGAATCCCAGTGCCGCCTATTTTATCATAGTGAATTAAAGAAAACAGAACTGCGATTTTATTTTTTTCCTCCAACATTCACGCTCAGGATGTATAAAATTGAAGCCTCAACTCCAAAAGAACCTGACTTGTAAATAATATTACCGTTGGGCGAGTGGTGGAATGGCAGACACGAAGGACTTAAAATCCTTTGACCGTAAAAGGTTGTGTGGGTTCGACTCCCACCTCGCCCATTTAAACGGTGTAATATAGCTCAATCCAGTTCCATTGTTATATAATAATGCACTGACAAAATCATTATGATTGAGGAACTTATTCAATGTATGGTTTGTTAATACAAAAGTTGATTCATGTATTTCTTGTTTATTAAGGAGTAGTTATGCTGAAAAGATTTTCTGTTTACATTATTTGTCCAAGTTTGTTTGTATTGTCCATTTTGGGCTGCGGAAAAAATGAACCAGGTAACCCTCAAGTAAGCAGCCAATCTGGCGAACAGGATTTTGCAAAGATACACAAAGATGTCAACTTCAACAAAGAAGACAAGGAAAAGATGCATGGGTTGGGAATGGAAACCGAAGGCGGTGGTCATGGTATGGGGGTTCATGGCAAGAAAGAAAAACCCGATCCCAACAAGGTTATTGCAACGGTTAATAGCGAAAAAATCCTCCGTAAGGATTTAGATAAAATCCTGGACCGGTTCAAAAATCATGTAAATCCTGCCGCATTGATATCTATGGAACAGCAAATCACAGAACAACTTGTCACTCAAAGTGTGTTAAGGCAATTTGTTGTGGAACAAAAATTAACTACCCCCGAAGAGATAGTGGACAAAGAAATTGCCAAAATGCGGGAGAACATCAGGAAAAACCCGACAACCAAAGATAAAACGTTGGAACAGTTCCTGGAATTTCAGGGCAGCAATATAGACGAACTAAGAACCGCGATCCGTATGTCGGCGGCAATTGAAACTTACATATCCAAAAGTATTGACGATAAAAAACAGGAAGAATATTTTATAAAAAATATTGGTAATTTTAATGGAGAAACTGTCACGGCAAGTCACATACTGATTGATACCAAGGGAATGAAGACGCAAGAGGAATTGGACAAGGCAAGGGCAAAGATTGAATCCATTAAAAAAGAACTCGACGAGGGGGCAGACTTTGCAGAGTGTGCAAAGAAATATTCTGACTGCCCGACAGGAAAGACTGGTGGTGATTTAGGTTCATTTCCCAGGCATGGCGCCATGGTGGAAGAATTCGCTAAAGCCGCATTTGCTACCGAAGCAGGCAAAGTTAGCGAACCTGTCAAGACAGAATTTGGTTATCACTTGATAAAGGTCACTGCCAATACTCCAGCCAAAGACGTGAGTTTCAGTGAGGTGAAGGATAAGGTACGAGATGTGTTGGTTGCCAATGAAATGAATACCCTCGTTAAGGACTTGAAAGAAAAAGCAAAGATTGAGATTACCTTACAATAATGGATACAGCTCAGTCTCTTAATCAAATATCCATAATTTTATACTGGATTTGCTTAGGCGCTTATTCCATTTATTGGCTCTTTGGATTCACACCATGGAAACTACGATTCCCTATTCTATTAGGAATTGTGCTTCTCCACATTGCAACCATCGCGATACGCGGCATATCGATAGAGTATTTCCCTTTAACCAATAAATTCGAATCTTTTAATGCCTTTGCCGCTGCCACATTTATTGTATTGCTCATTTATACCAAAACAGAAAGTCCTATCTATCGCATGTCCTTTTTTGGAGTTGGATATGCCTTTCTTGTCGCGGCCATACTTTTTCCAAAAGGATTAAATTATGCCCCGCCCCTGATGCTTACCATTTGGTATATATTGCATGTACCCCTCTCTTTCTTTTGCTATGCATTGTGGGTTAGCGCCATGGCAGCAGCCGTTGCTCGTTACTTCAATTCAAATGAAAAGAAACGATACGATCAAATCATCGACTCCGGGTTTCAATACGGTCTTATCACCTTTTCTATTTCAATGATTTTCGGTGGATTGTGGGGATATGTCGCCTGGGGGTCATATTTCCTCTGGGACGCCAAGGTCGTCTGGTCAGTCATTATCTGGTTTTTTTATGCCACGTGTCTCCATTTAGATTACTGGCAGGAGGCCAAACGATTCAAACCACCGATGGCTATCGTGGGATTTGTCATTCTGATAATGACCTATGTAGGTACAAGTTTTCTCATTGGTAGTTCTCATAGTTTTCGATAATAAAAAATTGTAAGTGAAAAAGATCTACGATATATTTAAGTCACAAAAACTCGGCATTATCGTTGGGTTCACGGTTACGGGCTTGCTCATCATCGGCAGCCTTATCATGAACTTCCAGCCTCGCCAATATATGGGACTTTCAGGTGAGGATATTTCCTTCTTTTTCAGCCACAAGAAACCAATCCATGCATGGTTTTATCTCCTCTTTATCGCCTGCATTTTTTATGGCATCAATGCATTCTTATGTACCCTCGACTCGATTATCAGAAAAGCAAAGGGCGGCGTAAAGAAGATTCCCTTGTACGGGGCATCTATAGTGCATATTGGGTTTGTAATCACCCTGATTGCACATCTCATCGGTGGACTTTATTCGTCCACTGAACCCCCGGTATCAGTTGCAGACGAATGGACAGACCTTGGTGGCGTTGAAATGAAGGTCACGGACCTCAAGACAAGTTCGTATCCGAATGGAATGCCAAAAATAATAGAAGCATCCGTAGCTGTCAGAAAAGACGGAATTGAATTCTCCGATACCCTTGGTTACAACAACCCCGTTCTTTTACAACATGGAATTCTGGAGGTACTCATGCGGGATTACGGATGGATTGCATCAAGTGTGGTTCTTAAAGTAGACGACCGTATTTGTACTATAAAGGTGAACGATACATTTACCGCAAATGGCACGCAGATGCGTGTTACCGATCTCTATATGCCTCCACAATACCGCTATCCTGTGGTAAAACTTACCTCTATTACAGAAAACAACGAAGCACAACAGACCTTTTTACCCATCGGTGAGAATAACGCAAAAGAGATGTATGGGTCAAAGATTATTTTTGCAGATATTAATTCTGTTCCAGGCGTTCTTGTCAGCGTTAAAAATAACCCAAGCATCCCACTTACCTTTGTGACGATATTCTTCTTCTCCGCCGGCATGATCCTCGTGATTTTCAGGGTTGTTGGCAGGATGGTCAGTAATTAGAACAAGGCGGGTTAATAAAACAAACCGTTTTCACCTTCCGTTTTCCATCTCATTTTTACCTCTTCCATCAGATAGGTTAAACGATCAGGTGTCAGATCAAAGGTACCGACAGAATGAATTTTTTCAAACACATTCTCCGTATAGGAATCTGGCGGGGCATCGTATTGTTTACTCATGATATTTGCAAGCTTAACGAGATGGATCACCTCTTGTGATTCTATACAAACCTCCTGGATATCATCCGCGTTATGGTGATAGCGTATTACGTCAACAATCTTTGGAGGAAACCCCCACTTTTCAGTTATCAATGCCCCAATCTCCGCATGATTAAAATCCAAAATAATCTGTTCTGCCTCATCATAAGTTACGTTGTCTTTCACCATCTTTTGATGAATGAGCGAAGGAGTTTCAGGATAAACGCTTCCTATAAACGCCTTTCCAATATCATGCACCAAGCCACTCACTAATGCATCTTCCAGCATATCGTATCGTAGTTCTTTCGCCAAAACCGTAGAAGTGATAGATACCTTTACTGCATGTTCCCATAAGGAATGATCATCCATGCCGGCAGTCGTCAATACATGTTTCACGGCTTGAGCTATAACGAAAGATTTAATGCCCCTCAATCCCAGGGTTATAACAGCATCTGTTAAATTCTCTGCTTTTTGTAATCGTCCGTAGAAAGACGAATTGGCAACTTTAAATATCCTTGCAACCAGTCCCTGATCTTTCTTAATTACTGCAACAATTTCATGTACCGTTACATCAGGGTCAGAGATCATTTCCATAAGCTTTAAAACTATCGTTGGCACGTAGGAAAGACTCTCTGCCTTTTCTATAACTTCTTCCATCTTATAATGCATTGCCTGCATGGCTTATCCTAACCCGAACGACTCGGAAGACGATATTTGTTCGATATTTCAAACTTTTAATGGTAAACTTTAGTCTGCGTTGATTACACCGTATTACTACATGCAACCGGATATTCCTCGCCTACGGGGATTTCTTCCTTATAGGCCGATGAGGCGTACCGGTTGGAATTATATCTTGAATAGGCATAGGCATTCCCGGAAATTAACAAGCTCATCTTTTCCAGATATTTTATAACGGTTGTAACTACCGTCGCATGACTCCATGTTAACGGGGAAACCGAAACAGGTTCGTTAGTATAAGGATTTATTTGCTCTGCCAATACTCCCGAGGCTAATGCATGATCAGCCACCCACTCCAATACCGACAAAGCCTTCTTTAAATCATTTTCATTTTGTGCCCTTGCAATCTCATACTCTGCCAACCACATCGTACAAATAAACCAGGGGTTTCCCGGGACGTTGTTTATATCAGCACTTACTCTATGGTAATAGTCGCCAACGTATCGTGCTATCCCTCCCACATGTGTTTTTACCCACAAGACGTCCTTTACCGCCTGCATGGTGGATTGAACCAGAGGGTCGTAAGGCGAAAATACCTCGAAAGAAAATAACCCACATAAACTGGCATCTATATTCATATCGAGTTCATAGCCAGCCCCTTTCTTTTTGCCCATCCGGGCGAACCTCTTTTCCGCCTTGTTGTACAAGTGTTTAATCATGGCATTTTTCATCTCATCTGCCACACTAAAATATTTTTTTGCACGATTATGTTCTCCAAATGCAGCAGCAAAGTGTCCTGCAGCCCGTATACCGGCAACCACTGCCGCAACCGTAAAGGTGTGAACACCATGCCGCTCTTCCCACAAGTCATACGAAGGCAATGGGAGTTTTGTTTCCTTATCTATGAATTTTGTCATAAATTCCGCCGCCCTGATAATGAGTTCTTGATAGAGAGGCTGAACGAACTCAATATCTCTGTACTTGTCAAAATGTTTCCACAATGCCCATATGACCAACGCAGTTTCGTCTTCCTGGATGGGCAATTCTAATTTATCTCCCTTTATCCACGGATGCCATGAACTGGCAACGGACTTGTCCGGATTATATTTATGAAGCAGATAACCATTTTCAGATAATACCTCCGCACAAAACTTAAAAAATCTTCTGGTAATATCTGCATAGCCGACCTTATTCAGTGCATATGCCACCAGTGCGCCATCCCTGGGCCACATATACGAATAGGTATCTTTACCAAACTGAACAATATCGGAATCGTTTGCTGCGATAACTGCGCCCTCATTGTCAATCTGTGTGCGTAATACCAAAAGACTTGTTTTAAATAGTTTCACTATCTTGTCGGGCAGCCCGTCAAAATTGATATCTTCCTTATTAACCCATAACTTCCAATAATTTGCCGTCCGCCGCATGAGTTCTTCGGGTGTCTTCCACCATACGGTTGTATTAAGCTTTGCCACCTCTTCATAGGTCGTACCGGCTGCAATCCAATAATATACGGTATATTCCTCGCGTGCCTTTAATGGAATGTGTATTCCAATCGTGGAATCAACAGATCCCTGGGAAATAGGGTGCCTGCCTAGCACGCCGTCCTCGGCATCTCTCCACGTCCCTTCGGCGCCATGTAATTCCTTAATCCCCGTTGCAAAATAGTCCACACCGCTCTTAACGGCATCACCATGGTTGACTAAAAAATATCGCTTTCCCTTGTAGTGAATAATGGACTTTGTTACCGGGTCATAATAAGCGGTATCTCCTACTACCGATTCTGAAATATGAAAATCGTGATTTAAAAAGAGCCTTACATCCCTCTCCCTATCCCAAAGATTTTTTACGGTTATTTGTTTAATATATACATTCAAATAGAAATCGACCACATCGTGCATCTCCAGAGCAATCCCCAGCGACTTATTCACTGCCTTTACGTCCGTAACAAGGGTATCCTCCTGGTACTGCAACTGCATTTCCCATCCGTTTCCCATCCAACTAAAGCATCCGTCTACCCAAACCCCAAACCTAAAGGGATGCCCTTCGGTATGATTTTCCATACCAATATTGGGAAAATAGATATCACGAATGCGATAGTCTTTATCAAAAGTAATTAATAACGAACCATTCCCAACTGGTATATCACGGGGCATACACCTTCTCCTCTGCGCATAGGTGGAATTTTTAGCAGCAAAATAACCGAACGCTATATTATCATAATCGGTAAATATCCCATTCACTTTAAGGAAATCTATTCAGATTCTTCAAAATAGTATGGAAACAAGGTATAGAGAAAATTCTTCCCCATTGACTTGAGAGGGGAGCGGTGGGAGTTTAAGAGTAGAACAACATTCCTAACGTAACATCTCTATAAAGGCCTCAATGCGGGTCTTCATGGCTCCATCCAGCCGCCCCGGGCGGTCACAATCAAGGGTGAGAATTGGCAACTGGACATTCTTTCTGATAAGGCGGTCGTGGATATGCCGATGACAAAAACTCTGAACATAGTGAATGAGACCCTTGATGTTCCGCTGTTTTATCCCCTGTTGAATGTCTTCCAGACGAGAAAAGATATCGTAAGGGTAAGTATATTCACTGTACTGGTCTACCAGGGTTCTTGTGGAATACGGCATACTGAACTGTCTTTGAATCTCGTTAAATACGACGTGTGCTCCAACGGAAGAAAGAAATGCGTAAAGGTCTTCGCATATGGGTGGTATACCGACAACACCAATCCGAAGCGCATGTTGAACGGGTTCGCGTTCTCGCACCAATTTTAAAAACCTTACGGCGCGTTCCTCGAAGACGGTATAATCTCCCATCAGGTCGCTTGTGGATACCGTCCAGATGTGATTTTCCTCTCCCGTTACCGTATTCTCCACCCATGTGAGCCTGTCAATTTCATGTATCTTTGCCCGGACAGCATCAAGGCGCCCCTTCATCTCTTCCGCTTTTGAATAATCTACTTCCAAGCTATCGGCAAGCCTCTCCAATTGATCCTGCAAAAATTTCTTGTCCGTCTTTGAGTGTGGATAGGCAAACGGGATGGTTTCGATGCCCTCTGACTGGAAAATCTCCATCAATGCCTGGTTATTACTACAATCCCCTTGAATAACACTGAGAACCTTTTTAATGTGATATTTCCTGGTAGCCGAATAGATGCCCTTGATCCAGGCACAGGTATTTCTTGGGAGACCAGCCGACTCGGCATCTTCAACCATTTTATAAGAAGACGGATCGCAGACAAAAATATTATTCAGGTCTATCGGTATATACCCGGCGGCAAAGACAATCTCAATGGGAATAGTTGACGTAATCCCGATAATCCTGTCCACCGGAAGGTCTTCCATAATGGGGAGTGTAGGGAGCAGATTGTCGTTAAATGTAAGAGTCATGTAGTCTAATTCTTCACTAACAAAAATAAAGACGCGGGTAATGATTAGCTTACAAAGAGGAGAAAAAAGAAGGTTAATTATTTGCTGCTAATCCGCATGATAATACTATATGCCTACTCCAATTACCTCAAACGATTCTTTCTTTGCCGCAGAAGCCAATTTATTGTCCGCAGTGATAAGAGGGAAGGAAACTTCTGTTTCCTTTTTTAGAAGGATAGAAGAAGCTAAATGAATGGCATCCAATGTTTTTATAGTAGTTTTAAATACTAGATTTTGCGCCTCTTTTACGACATCATCACTGACTTCAATCATTCCTGCTCTCTGACAGTCAGAACAAAAAGCATCCTTAATCTTTTTCACGTCTTCTATAGAAATTTCCTGTAACTGAAATTTTCTTGCTAAAGCAGAAAACAACTCAACTTTGGTAATCACAGAAGCAAAGACTTTATAATCCGTTAAAAGTTGAGAAGCATAAGCTGAAGCCTTTTCACTTTCCACATAGTGTTTTATCCAGACACTGGAATCTACGTAAGCGATATTTACCATTCTGTTTCCCGGTCTTCTAAAATAACCTCTGTAAGAGGTTTACCAGTTAGTTTAATCTTTTTATGGGCGGGGATATTTCCCTCCTTTTGGGGAAGACGGACAAGACCTTTCATGGCAGCCGATTCAAGTTTTTCCAGAACCCCTTCCCCCCCGGGTATTGGCTTGAGCAATGCCACCGGTTTACCCCTTTCAGTAACTACAATCTCTTCCCCTCGCTTTACCATCTTCAGATACTGAGTAAAATTATCCCTTATTTCCTTAATGCCTTTCTTTACCATACTATATTCTCTACTTTAAGTTAAGAGGGTCATGCATTCTTCAATAAATCCTTTTGCCGCTTTAAGACAAAGCTTCACTGCGTCTGCCCTATAAATAAGCACTCTGTAATATCCTGCAATGTGAAGCTCATCGTAAAGGCTCTCAAATTCCCTCATAAGTTTCCCATTATGCACGGCAAAATGCTTTTGCAATACCATTTTTTTCTATGTGCACCTTGTTGAGTGCGTCCTTTGCATTTTGTAAATATCGTAATGCTTCTTTCATCTTCCATCACCTTTCGTAAAAAATTCTATCACTGCCGAGTAATAATGTCAACTAAAAGCAGATGCCTTTCTGATTGACTTATAAATATAAGTGATATAAGATTGTGTCTGATATTTTTCAAGAGACGAAATATAGCTGAAAATCGTATTTATGAAAAACTCGGAAATTATTAGCAAAAAACCTGTAACAGATGGTCTCCTGGATTACGAAAGGACCTATAAGGAATTTTCCTGGGAAGCCATTAAAAAAGATATCTGCATAAGAAATAATAAGGTAAATATTGCCTACGAGGCCGTTGACAAGCATGCCCAAACCTGGCGAAAGAATAAGGTCGCTTTGTACTGGGAGGGCGCAGATGGTACCTGTCAGAAGTACACATTCCTGGAGATGAAGAAACTTTCCGACAAGTGTGCCAATATGCTCCGGAAATTAGGGGTTAAAAAAGGAGACCGTGTATTTATTTTTCTGCCCCGGCTGCCGGAGCTTTATATCAGCATGATAGCCATTGCAAAACTCGGCGCCATTGCCGGGCCTATGTTTTCTGCCTTTGGACCCGATGCGGTACGCGACCGTTTGCATAATAGCGAGGCCAGTGTTTTAATCACGACACCCGAATTGAAAGAGCGTATCGAAACGGTGTTGTGGGAGTTGCCAAAATTAGAACATATTGTATTGGTCAATGTCAAAGAAGACTATGAATTGGAAGAAAGTGGTGTATGTTATAAAACATTGATGAAAGATGCCCCGGATAAGTTTGAAATGGAATGGATGGAATGGGAAGACCCCTTATATATCCTGTACACCTCCGGTACCACAGGCAAACCAAAAGGTATAACCCACGTCCACAATGACATGATTTCACATTCTGTCACCACCAAATGGGTTCTGGATTTAAGAGACGACGATGTTTATTGGTGCACGGCTGATCCTGGCTGGGTGACGGGAACGGTGTATGGATTGTGGGGGCCGTGGCTGAACGGCGTCTCTTCTTATATCTTTGACGGCCGGTTTGACGCCGCCAAGTGGTATGAGATTATCCAAACTTTTAAGGTTACCGTATGGTACACAGCCCCTACGGCCTTGCGGATGTTGATGAAAGACGGTGACGACCTTGTAAAAAAATATGATTTAAGCAGTTTACGGTATATCTGCAGTGTCGGTGAGCCGCTTAATCCCGAGGTAATCCGGTGGGGTTCAAAGGTTTACGGATTACCCATTCACGATAATTGGTGGCAGACGGAAACGGGATCCATTATGATTGCAAATTATCCCTGTTTGCCGGTAAAACCCGGTTCTATGGGCAAGCCTTTTCCGGGTATACAAGCGGCTATTATTGACGGCAAGGGCAATGAACTGTCGGCTGGGCAGCATGGACTTCTGGCATTAAAACCAGGATGGCCTTCTATGCTGAGGAAGGTGTGGGGAGACGAGAATCGGTTTAGAGAATATTTTAATATAAACGGATGGTACGCAACGGGCGATACGGCCTATAAGGACGAGGATGGTTACTTCTGGTTTGTGGGAAGGGCAGACGACGTCATCAATACCTCAGGCCACAGGGTGGGTCCATTCGAGGTAGAAAGCGCACTGCTCGAACACAGGGCTGTGGCAGAATCGGGTGTTATTGGAAAACCCGACGCTGAAAGGGGCGAAATTATTAAGGCCTTTGTGGTACTTCATGAAGGTTTTGCACCCGCGAAGGATTTGGAAGAGGAACTGAAGAAATTTATACGACATCGCCTGGCAGCACATGCATACCCGCGTGAAATAGAATTCTGTACAAATTTACCCAAAACCCGCAGCGGTAAAATTATGCGCCGACTGCTAAAAGCAAGAGACCTTGGGTTGCCTACAGGGGATATATCCACGCTTGAGGATTAGCTTCATTCAACCTTTAATCGAAAGGGGTAAGAGTATGGAAGGGAATAATGGAAGACCAACAGGTTTTATAAACAATTTGGTGGATGCCTTCGGCAGGGTAATCGCCTGGGGTGTTATGCTCATTGTCGTGATTACCATCGTCTCTGCCATTGGAATTGGAATGTTACGTTCCAAAGTCAAATACGCGATTGATTATACTTTGGCAAGCGCTGTAGATTATGCAATGGCTGCCGTATTAGACGATCCAGAATTTACTCAAAAAATAAAAGATAATGCAAAGGAATCTGTTGAGTATTCGTTTAGAAAGATAAAAAAAGAATTGCTTTATGACGAAGCACTTAACAAAAAAATACGCGAAAATACAAAAGAAGCAATTGAATATTCTTTACAGAAAGTAAAGAATGAGGCATTGAATGACGCTGCGCTAAATCAAAAAATAAAGACAAATACCAAGGAGGCTATAGAGTACCTGATGGATAAGGTCAAGCAAGAGGCTATGACTGATGGAAAATTCATTGAAAAGTTAAAAACAAATGTAAAAGAAGGGGTTGAATATACCGTCCATCAAGTAGATAAACATTTTTAGCAGGCATAATCTTTAAATTATTTACATGAGGAGAAGGGTAAATCAATGGAGCAGACAAAATTTAATAAATCATTTTTTGATAAAGTTGAAACAATCAAAATTAAAGACCCCCTTGCCATAGCGCTGGGTGCGATGGATAAAAACGAGGCATTTGTTTTCGCGTATACCGATGCGGTGAAACTTGCCGGCCATTCATGTCCGGCAGTTTCCGGCGCATATAAATTAACCCAGGTGGCATTGAAAAGTTTATATGGTAACGAAACGCCGGTCCGCGGCCAAATCAGGGTAACATTCAAAGGGGGAATAGACTATAAGGTAAATGGGCCGATATCACAGGTTGTTACGTTGATAACCGGCGCTGCAGGTGAGAGTGGTTTTAAGGGGCTGGGCGGCGGTCGTTACAACAGGCATAACTTGCTGTCTTTTGATGAAACACAGGAAGCCGGTGAAGATGCGGTGTGCACGGTAATATTTGAAAGGATGGATACGAAAAGGAAGATAGAAATCTCTTACTGCAATTACATGCTCCCTGCCAATCCTAAAATGGGAGAATTGATGCCATTAGCCGTAACAGGCAAGGGAACTGACGCAGAAATAAAAGAGTTCGGGGAATTGTGGCATGACAGGATTAAGGCAGTGCTTATGAACTCACTGGAAGGGATGTTTGTAATAAAGGAATTAAAATGAAAAACTATCCACTTCTGAAACAAATATATATTGACGAGGGAATTTTAAAATGTATAATAAGCCAATATTTGTTATAAAAAGCATACTAAATAAATGCAGTGAAAGGGGGTGGAAATCGGAGGAGGAACTTAATTTAAAATACGCATTGATGGTATTTAATTTATATACTTTATATCATATAAACTGAAGAAAGGAGAATGGGGTTATGTTGAAGAAGATTTTAGCAGGGTTTTTGGGTGTAGCAATGGTCGCAGGAATTGGTATGGCAAAGGCTCAGGCTTATCAGGTTAAACCTGCAAAATTATGGGTTACCGCAATCGCTATCGGTACACCTATTGAAGGCGCAGAAATCAAGGTTGGTGATAATACATGTACAACAGGCAAGAATGGCACCTGTGTATTCGAATTAAAAGCAGGGACATATGAAATTTCAGTCCATGAACATGGTGGTATAAGCAAACACGCGGAAGTTACCTTAGAAGAAAAAGATATTCGGTTTATATCGTTGGATTTGGGGGCTGCTGCACTCCACCCAAGTGGACAGCACTAATCGTGGTAACACGCCACAAATTTTAAAGATTTCTTAATCTAAAGGCAGTTGTTAATTTTCTATTAGCAACTGCCTTTTCTATTCTTGAAAGTATGATTAAACTAAAGAAAATACTGTGTCCGATTGACTTTTCTGCTTGCTCTACCCATGCATTAACCTACGCAATAGATCTATCACTTAAAGACCATGCCTCTCTGTATCTAATACATGTTATAGAACCCTATATGAGTGATATAGGAGATATATTGAAACAAATCGACCTGCTTCTGGATGATAAACAGACTGAAAGTCTCAAGATGCGGCTTATCAATTTGATACCCGATAATATCCGAACAAATATTAACATAGGTACCCTCGTGGTTAAAGGTATTCCTTTTGTGGAAATACTAACGGCCGCTAAAGACAATCAGGTAGATTTAATTGTCATGGGTACGCATGGCAAGACGGGATTGGAACATATATTAATTGGAAGTGTTGCCGAAAGGGTAATACAAAGGTCGCCGTGCCCTGTATTAAGCATAAGACTTCCAAAATAATCATTGCAAATCCCACGGGTTTTTATTTCAATTACATACCCCCCTATCACTGGCTGATTACCACCAAAAACACCTTTATTTGCTTCGTTGTCTTCCCGCATAAAAGAAACTACTGCTAATAACAACTTTGCTTATATATTAGCAGTCTAAATACTTGTGCGAATAAATCATCAGGCATAATCTAAACTGCTTATTACGGTATGCCGATTGCTTACTTTCAAATTGCCGTTTAATAACGGCGCAGCAGTAAGCTAAAATTGCTTTTATGAGAATGAAGTTTGTTTACCGAAAGATACAGCTCAAAATCAGAACCGAGACATTTGAATACACCCGCACTCACCCGCAAGGTCGTTAGTAAGGGACACACATATCGTACGAGAATGCATAAAACAAGAGAAAAATTCAATTCCATATTTAATGCAATAACAGACCCTATCATTGTATTTGATGCGGAGTTTAAGGTAATAAAGATAAATAAGGCGGCAAAAGAATTTTTTACAGGATGTCCAATTGGAAAGAAGTGTTTTTTTACAAAGCATAAATTTGCGCTGGCCTGTAAGAATTGTCCAACATGGCAAACACTGAAAACTGGCGTTACTACAACCAGCGAGATATTAAACCCAAAAACCGGCGCCACACTTCTTTTAAAAACATACCCTATTTATAACAGACTAAAAAACATAAAAGGGGTTGTTCTCGTTGGTAGAGAAAGCGATGATGTGCCCATGAAATGGAATAGATAAAAGGATATTGACGACAGCTCCGGTTTCGTATATTATTTGAATTAGGTTGACATGTAATAGTCATTGCGAGCGACAGCGAAGCAATCTCAAGCAGGGATTGCTTCGGGCTATCGCCCTCGCAATGACAAGTTTCTTTTAGCGTTCACGATAATTCGTTTTGTTCATGCAATTCATTAAATCTGTATCATATAAACATTGGTTCGTTTTACTTTTTTTTCTCACTTCAATCGGTTGCTTAAGCGGGGCCAGACCGCATGTAAGACTTTCCCCAAAACTTGATAAGCGGCTTTATCAGATAACTCCTTTACCGCTTACTGTTGGTATTTATATTGAACCAACCTTGCGTAATTATGTCCAGGAAGTGCCGCTGAAACAAGATGAAGCTGGCACGCCTTATTATGTTTTTCCAAATTTTGTTTTTCCAATCGGCGAAACTCTTTCTTCAAAAATCGAGGAGATGTCGCGCATAGTATTTAAAAAGGCAATAGTGATAGATAGTTTACAGAATAAGGAATTTTTGAATAAAGAAGCATTGGACGGGATTTTGGCTATCAGTTTAAAAAAATCCGAAATAGAACTTCATATGGAAGTATCTGTATGGAGGGCTATTGGCCGCCATAATCTTTCAATCACGGCATCATTTTTAGATCCCAAACTTAATACCGTGTGGAACACAGAAGTGGCGGTGGAAGGGAAAGGGCTGGACTTTGTAACCTCCAAGGTCGAACAAGAATGGTGGATTACAACGGGCCCCAAATTTGGGCCTGCCGTAGACGACGCTGTACAAAAGCTCACTTACGAACTTGCCCAAAAACTTATTGCATCGAAAGAGATATCGGAAATCAAGAACTGATACAAAAAATGATATTACTGGTTAATCACAATTTGTGCCGCTTTATGAAGCTGAGAGAGTAATTTGAGGGTCTCCTCATCCAGCACTGCTAACTTGACTTTTTCCTTAACATCCCCAAATTTAACATTAGCGCCTTCTTTTTTCTCCGTTACTTTTATGAGATGGTATCCATATTCCGTCTGAACCGGTTCACTTACCTGACCTATCCGTAAAGAAAATGCTGCGTCTGAAAATGACTTTGCGAGGTTGCCTTTTCTTTGAATAAATCCTAAATCACCCCCATTTTGAGCCGATGGACAGTTGGAATATTTTTTTGCCATTTCATCAAAAGCCGCCCCGAGATCGATTTCTTTTTTAATGCTTTTGATTTGTTCCAGCGCATGTGATAATTCTTCCTGCGTCTTCATATCTCTTGTATCGATGAGTATGTGGCTGACCTTAACAGACTCGCCATTAAAAAGGCTCTTATTTCCATCATAATATTTCTCCAGAGTCCTGTCATCGATCTTATTATTGAAATATTTTCCAAGCGCAAGAGAATGCTTTATACTTCTTTTGAATTCACCAATATTAGAACCTATCGCTGCAAGAACTTTTTCCAGTGATTGACCAGAATCCTTTTGATTACCTGTGATATTACTTCTTATCTGATTCACCTCCCGCTCAATCTCCTCAGGGGCAACAACTAAACCCTGTTTATCAATGAATTCTTCCAGCAATATATCGGTAATCAGTTGATCCAGGATTTCCTGTTTAATAGTATTGAGTGTTTCTGCCTCTGTATTTCTGAAAGTTTCAAGTCGATTCGCTAAATCCGCCTGTGTTATTTTTTTCCCATTGACAGTTGCTAGAACTTCTTCATTTTGATGCTTTTTCTCAGCAGAAAGTGCACCTCGCAGAAATGAGATTACAAGCAAACATGATAATAGAGGTATAAAATGTCTTTTCATGTTCTTCCCTTATTAAAAAAGTATCGAATTTATTGTATAAAAAGGAAATTTCTAACGCCTCCAATAATTTCTAATAACTATACAAAACCATGCAGAAATTGTCAAATATTCGTGGTAATTTGTGGCGAAATTACTTCATAATTTCACCAAGCATTCCCAGCATTTTTACTCTATGTGTACCTGACCAGTAAATACGGCCGCATTGTGGACAAATATCGAATTCATCCTGTGTCGAATAAACATATGGTGGTATTCTGTCTTTTATCTTCTCTTTCGCAACAGGCTCTAATAGTCCATTACAAACCAGACATCGCGTAAAAATCCCTGATTTATAATCGATATTGTAATGTGTAATAACCTGTTTGAGTTGCTCATTATAAGAAGGGCTTTTGATAAGCAGAGAATTCTTTGCCGATTCACGTTCGGTGAGCTTCCTATCCATGGTTAAGATAATGCGGTGTTCGCGAATGGCCATTGCAATAAGGTCGTCATCAGAAATAGAAGATTCGTATGATACATCATACCCAAGTATGCGCAGCCATCGTGCAAGCCTGCCAAGCATAGCATCTGCAATAAACTTCAAAGGTTCAGAAGACATGTTATGTAGACTGTATCACAGGGAGGGTTCTCCGTTTTCATCGTATGTTCTGCGTTTGTTAGATCATTTTCTGCTTTTTTAAACCATGACCTTACAACGCTTAATCTAAGGTTTATATTACCATGATTGCCAGGAGTCTACCAAATTAGACAGAAAAAGTCACCCCAAAATCCTTCCCGAAATATAAGATAAAACCTAATGACAAAAATGCCGATTTCTACATTCCTTGACTTGCCGACGTAATGGCAATATAATTTGAATAGATTTCAATTCCCGGTTATTGTTTCTTGATTCTGATTTCCAGCTTCTTGCTTCTGAATATTTAAGCAAAGGTGTTTTATGATTACCAGAAGGTCGTTAATAAAAGCAGGCATGTTCGGGGCGTGCAGTCTCTGTCTTGGAAATAAATTAGTTGCCTGGGCAGAAGATGTTTATACCCCTGAGTCACTGAAGGGCATTAATCAAGGGTTTCCTGTCAAGGAGGCCATGCATTACAAGAAGCTGGAAGACCTTCGTGTGGAATGCGAACTCTGTCCACGAAAATGCACCATTGCCGATATGGAACGCGGCTACTGCGGTGTGCGGGAAAATCGCGGCGGTAGTTACTATACCCTGGTGCATTCACGCGTCTGCGCACTAAATGTCGATCCTGTTGAGAAGAAACCCATGTTCCACTTTTTACCGGGCACAAAGGCTTATTCCCTTGCCACGGCGGGATGCAACGTTGAGTGTAAATTTTGCCAGAACTGGCAGATATCGCAATATCGGCCAGAACAGGTTGAAAGTATCAAGCTGACTCCTGAAGATGTGGTAAATGATGCCAAAACAAGCGGCAGTAAAACAATAGCCTATACGTATTCCGAACCGGTAGTTTTTTATGAATATATGTTTGATACGGCGCAACTGGGCAATAAGCATGGCTTAAAGAGTGTTATGATATCGAACGGTTATATTCAAGAAAAACCTTTAAGGGAACTCTGTCAACACCTGAGCGCAGTGAAGATCGACTTGAAAGGTTTTACGGAGAAATTTTACCAAAATACCTGCACAGGCGAATTGAAACCCGTATTAAATACCTTGTTGACCTTAAAGAAAATTGGGATTTGGTTTGAGATTGTTATGCTCGTGATACCCACACTCAACGACAGCGAAAAGGAATTTAAGGAGATGTGCGCATGGATTAAAGAAAATCTTGGTCCAGACGTCCCCATCCATTTCACCCGTTTTCATCCAACCTACAAGATAAAGAACCTGCCGCCAACACCGGTAAAAACCCTGGAGATGGCCAGAAAGGTTGCCCTTGATACGGGACTTCATTTCCCTTACGTGGGTAATGTGCCCGGACATGAAGGTGAAAATACCTACTGTCCGCACTGCAAGAACATTGTCATCAGGCGGGCGGGATTCTCCATATTGGAAAACCACTTGATTGATAATAAGTGCAAGGATTGCGAACAACCCATACCCGGTATATGGTCTTAACCTGACCATTGAAACCACAGATTTCTCAGATTACACAGATGAGATTCAGATACAAACAACATCAATTTGTTCCCATCCCAATTCACTATCAAATGTTCTCCTAAGCAAGAACAAACCTCTCTATTCCCAGCAAATCAATGAATTGCAAATCGTATTAATGCAGTCGAAATAATTTATAGCAAAAATATTAAGTATCAAGTATATTGAGAATCCCTGAGTATTGTACCTTAAAAGAGAATAGAACGTCAAAGGATCGAATCGTGGTAAATAAAGACATATCAAAATTAAAAATAGACAAATCTGATGCGATGCAGTATCGCCGCGGACGCAGGAAATTGCTCTTAAAAATAACCATGCTTGTGTCTGCCCTCATAATTGGTTTCATTCTTTATCGAATAGTTTTTAATCCCGTCGTTGAGGTAAAGGTATCAACCGTTTCACAGGTTTATCCTTCCCAAACATTTACTTTATTAAATGCCAGCGGTTATGTAGTAGCACAGCGTAAGGCAGCAGTAGCATCTAAGATAACCGGACGACTTGAATGGCTGGGGGTAGAAGAAGGAAGCAAGGTGAAGAAGGGACAGGTAATTGCCAAGCTGGAAGGTGAAGATGCGGCAGCAGCACGTGACCAGGCAATAGCAAATCTGGACAATGCTATGTTCAATCTGGATATGGCAAAGGCAGAAATGAATGACGCCACACTGCATTATAATCGTCAAAGGGAACTTCTTTCTCAAGGTGTAGTGCCGCAGTCTGAACTTGATATTGCTGTGGCTCGTTATAACAAGGCAAATGCTGCTGTGTCCGCAGCAGAGTCAGCCATAAATGCTTATAAGGCAGCGGTGCATTTTGCCAGAATTTCTTTGAGATATACGTTCATCCGTGCGCCATTTGATGCGGTTGTGCTAACCAAAAACGCCGATGTGGGCGACATCGTTGCGCCGCTGGGGGCCGCCGCTACTGCCAGGGCTGCCGTCGTAACCATTGCCGATATGGACTCTCTTCTTGTGGAGGCAGATGTTTCAGAATCAAATTTGCAAAAAGTAAAAATAGGCCAGCCGTGTGAAATACAACTGGACGCCCTTCCTGAAAACCGCTTCCGAGGTATGGTGCATATGATCGTTCCTACGGCTGACCGCAGTAAGGCATCGGTCATGGTAAAGGTTAAATTTTTAGATAAGGATGATCGCATCCTCCCCGAGATGAGCGCCAAGGTTGCCTTTCTTGAAAGGTCTGTCACTCTGGAGGAGCAAAAACCGAAGACTGCCTTGAACAGCAATGCAATCATGATAAACAACAATACCAGGTCTGTTTTCGTTGTAAATGGAAATCGTGTGTATAAAACCCCTTTAACTACAGGCTCACAGATTGGCGACCTGATAGAGGTATTAGACGGCGTCAAATCGGGAGACAAGGTGGCAGTGAATCCACCGAAAAATCTCAAGAATGGAACAAGGATTAAGATTAAAGAAAAATAGAAGCCGTTCAGAGCCGTCATTGCGAACGGAGTGAAGCAATCCCTTGTATTTTTCAGAGATTGACACGTACCCTTCGGGTGCTCGCAATGACACATGAAACAAACACTAACCCTCTTACCGCTGGATTAAGACTATAGATCACAAGGTCTATTATGAATAGCCCCCTCACCTAACCTCTCCCACACAGGGGAAAGGAATTTCTCCCTCCCTTGACTTCGTCGTGAGCTCAGTCGAACGATGGGAGGGATTAAGGGAGGGTGTTAGGTATTTTCATGACTATTTGCATAACATTGTTTCGGAATTTCTGGTTTGAAATTTCTATACATGAACAATAATGACAGAGATAAAACAACCAATTGTTGAAATAAGGAATCTTACAAAATCTTATCGACGCGGAATTCAGGTCATACCGGTGCTGGAAAATATCAATTTTGATATACCGGAAGGCGAATTCCTTGCATTAATGGGACCTTCCGGATCGGGCAAGAGCACCCTGCTAAATCTCATTGCAGGCATAGACAAGACGGATACCGGTACAGTAATGGTTGGCGGGCTAGACATTACCTCGATGACGGAAACCGAACTTGCCCGCTGGCGGGCTACCCATGTGGGATTCATCTTTCAATTTTACAATCTGATTCCTGTACTCACTGCATTCGAAAATGTGGAACTCCCGCTTCTTTTAACCTGGCTTTCGAGAAAGGAAAGGCGAGAGCATGTGGAGATGGCGCTCCAGATGGTTGGCCTGGCCGACCGGATGGATCATTATCCTTCACAATTGTCTGGCGGTCAGCAGCAGCGCGTCGCCATAGCGCGTGCGATTGTCACCGATCCGACTGTCCTGGTAGCGGATGAACCGACGGGTGATCTTGACAGGGTTTCTGCTGAAGAAATATTGGAACTTATAGCCCGTTTAAACCAGGAATTTGGCAAGACGATTATCATGGTTACCCATGACCCTCATGCGGCGGAAAGGGCGCATATTATCAGAAAGCTTGAAAAAGGCATTTTAAATGCACATCCTTAAGCTTATTTTCAGAAATGCACTGCGCCACAAGCTGCGCACTGCGCTCACCATCCTCGGTATCACTATTGCCATTCTGGCGTTTGGAATACTGAGGACACTGGTTAGCGCATGGTATTCAGGTGTGGAGGCGTCTTCTTCAGCCCGTCTCATTTCCAGAAATTCAATTTCCCTTGTCTTCTCTCTACCCCTTTCGTACAAGGAAAAGATCCGTCAAATTCCTGGAGTGAAAGGCGTTTCCTATGCAATATGGTTCAACGGTACTTATATATCCGAAAAAAACTTTATTCCGAACTTCGCCGTTGAGCCAAAAACGTTCCTGGAGTTATATCCGGAATATGTGCTGCCGGAAGACCAGAAGACGGCGTTTATCAGGGATCGTAAGTCTGCCATAGCCGGCCGTAAGGTAGCAGAGCGGTTCCAGTGGAAGGTCGGTGATACTATAATCTTAAAAGGAACCATCTTCCCAGGCGCGTGGGAATTTGTACTTCGGGGCATATATTACGGCGCTGAAAAGAGCGCGGACGAAACACAATTATTCTTTCACTGGAACTATCTCAACGAACGCTTAAAAAAGACCACGCCGAGACGGACCGATCAGACAGGCGTCTACATCATTGGAATAGACGACCCCGACCAGGCCGCTGAGATATCAGAGGCTGTGGACAAGACGTTTAAAAACTCACTTGCCGAAACCCTCACCGAGACAGAGAAGGCATTCCAGATGAGTTTTGTTACCATGACCGAAGCCATCGTCACGGTAATTCAACTCGTTTCTTTTATGGTAATTATTATCATCATGGCGGTCGTTGCCAATACCATGGCCATGACTGCGCGTGAGAGAATAGGGGAATACGCCATCATGAAGACCCTTGGGTTTGGCGGCTGGCATATTGCCACGCTGATCCTTGGCGAATCCCTTATTATCAGCACAACCGGCTGTGTATTTGGCATTATCCTCACCTTCCCTACCGCAGAGTATTTCGGCAAAACTATGGGCAGTTTCTTTCCCGTATTCAAGGTATCGATAATAACCATATTTCTGGACATAGCGGCCTCATTTCTCGTAGGCATGTTAGCGGCTGTCTTTCCAACATGGCGTGCGGTAAATATTCAGATTGCCGACGGTTTGAGGAAAATAGGATAAATGAGGATACCCTTATCGTATAGTTTCCGCAATCTCTTAACACGACGACTTACAACAACCCTGACGGCTTCCGGGATGGCGCTCGTTGTTTTCGTCTTTGCCACCATTCTTATGCTTGCAGAGGGACTCCGTAAAACCCTTGTAGATACTGGCTCATACGATAATGTAATCATTATCCGGCGCGCCTCAACTACCGAAGTACAAAGCGGGATAGACAGATACCAGGCGTCAATCGTAGAGACCCAGCCTGAAATAACGATTGGACAAAACGGCCGGAGACTTGCCGCCAAAGAACTGATGGTTATAATAAACTTACCGAAAAGAGGGAGTGAAAAACCCTCGAATGTTACCATCAGGGGAATCAATGAACAATCGCTTCTTTTACGTCCCCAGGTAAAACTCATCGAAGGCCGGATGCCGAAAACCGGCTCTTACGAGGTTATTGCGGGAGAAAATATTACCAGGAGATTCAGGGGATGCGGTATTGGAGAGAAACTCCACTTTGGGATGAGGGACTGGACGGTGGTAGGCGCCTTTTGTGCAGGAAGCACCGGATTCAATTCAGAGATATGGGGCGACGTTGACCAGCTCATGCAGGCATTCCGCAGGCCAGTATATTCCTCCGTTACCTTCAAACTGCGTGATGCTTCTGATTTCGAGGCATTAAAAGAAAGAATAGAAAGCGACCCGCGATTGACTCTTGAGGCCAGACGTGAAATACAATATTATGCTGACCAATCGGAGATGATGACCAAATTTCTCAGGATACTGGGGATGTCCCTGACCATAATATTTTCCATTGGCGCAATGATCGGGGCAACAATCACCATGTATGCCGCAGTGGCAAACCGCACCAGCGAGATCGGTACACTGCGGGCGCTCGGATTTCAGCGCAGGAATATTCTCTTTGCCTTTCTGGCAGAGTCAATGCTGATGAGCATCATCGGTGGATTCATAGGACTCTTCTTTGCCTCTTTTATGCAGTTATTTACAATCTCCACCGTAAACTGGCAGACTTTTTCAGAACTGGCATTCTCCTTCACCTTGACAGGCGGGATCGTTTATCAATCCTTGCTCTTCTCCATCATTATGGGATTTTTAGGTGGAGTTTTCCCCGCATTCCGCGCATCGAAAATGAATATCGTTGATGCGCTGAGTACAAGATAGTTTTGGCGTTAAGGAAATTCAAAATTACAGTTGTAGCGCGAACTTCGGGTGAATTTGCGTTTGATAAAAAAACAATAAAATGCAATAATTAATTTATATGGGAGTCTTAAATACCATTTAGAGTAAAATGAAATGGGCAGAAGATATGCTCCCCGGATATAATTTAATTTAAATCTACCTATGAAGGAGTTAAAAATGGCAGAAGCAAAAGGATTGAACAAACCGGTAAAGTTGAAAAATGAGCTGGCAGCGTTTCTGGGAGCAACAGAACTTCCCAGGACAGAGATCACCAAAAAACTATGGGACTATATTAAAGCGAATAAACTTCAGACAAAGACTGAAAATGGAAAGCCTGAGAACGCAGGCAAGTTCATTGTGGCTGATGCTAAATTGCTCCCGATCTTTAAAAACACAAAATCACAAAGCAAATCAGGCAAGGTCACTGACCTTTCAAATCTGAAAGAAGGCCAGACGATCAACATGATGCAGATGGCCGCTATTGTCGGTGCAAACATAGAATAAGCTTAAAATGTCGGGCCTGCATACGGATAAAGGGGACGAACTTCACTTTATAACTTAATGTCGTATTAGGGGACGTAACACTTAACTATCGGATTAACACTGATTTTATCAGTGGGGTATGGGGTCAGTGGGGTATGGGGTCAGGTATGGGGTCAGACCTTGAATATAGAATTTAATATCCTATTAGTCTCTTTTTTAAGTCTTTCCTCTGTTTCCAGTTGTTCGCTTATCCGTTTAGCGGCTTTTGTTACCGCACTTAAACTTACACCAAAGACTTCCCCAATCCTCTTATTATCTAACCCACTGTGTTCCTTTAAGATATACATGCATACATCTCTGTCTCTTTGTGGTACACGTCTTTTCCTCTGTAATAACTGAGTTCTTTCTGTTTTAAAACATTTTGTTACTTCACCCAATACCTTTTCTACAATCCCGTCATCCCCTACTCGCTTTTTCTGTGGCAATTCTCCGTCTCTTGCAGAGAGTCGATTGATAAATTTCTTTTGTACCCAACTGATAAATTCTTCGCTTCCCAAGATAAGTCCATATTTGACATCATCCAGAAATTTCTTTTCCTGACCAGATTTTTCGCTTATTAACTTCCTATATTCAACCCTTGATTCCTTTTCATCTTTACCAAATCCCTTTAAAATCTCCTCACAAGCTACCCAGGGATGGATTTTCTTTGTCTTAACATAATCATGGTAGCTACTCCATTTATACGTTTCTAATTCCTTTACAATGCCTGCACGGACTGGATTTAAATGAATATAGAAACTTAATCCTCTCCAGTAAGAATCATCTCCTACCAGAATGCTTTTGTATCGTCCCTGGAAAAGATGCCCACTCCTTCTGTATTTCCGATTAAGATATATGCTGTAAGATGTTTGTAACCATTGCATTGACTTG
Organism: Planctomycetota bacterium; assembly: GCA_016235875.1. GTDB lineage: Bacteria > Planctomycetota > Brocadiia > Brocadiales > Brocadiaceae > Wunengus. The sequence goes on along the minus strand of JACRII010000134.1, from coordinate 6,927 downwards.
GAAAGATTTGCCTCTTTTGTGCGTAAAAACAGATGATAATGATTTCCCATGAGGACAAAGGCAAATATCTCTAACTGAAACTTTTCAGAGGTTTTTTCGAGATACTCTAAAAATTTATGATAGTCTTCCTCGGCATAAAATACCTCTCCCTGAGCAACACCTCTTGACATAATGTGATAAACTGCATTGTTATATTGGATTCTCCATGGTCGTGCCATAATAATTGACTAAAATAACGCATTTTTACAATCTCGTCAAGTATATTCTATAATCAAGGTCTGACCCCAATATTTGCAATATTTGACAATATTCCTATGTTGCATTACACCGATGTCCAGCATTTATTTATTTCTTCAGCAAGTTTAGGCCATTGACTGGAAACATATGGAAATTTTTCCTGCATAAAATCTACTTTTAACTGCGAAAGTTTTTTTTGATAAAATGGAATGTCTTTAACTCCTTTGTAAACTTCAATTGATTTTTCGAAACTTTGTATAAAAGCAACAATTGCTGTAACTCTTAGTAGTTTACTCTTACCATCAAATGTCCATGCTTCTTCTTGTGATGATTTTACCGCATTGAAGAATTTACCAATCATCTCAGTACAAAAGGATACATACTCTTTACGAATATCTTCAGCCTGTTTGCTCTCTTTATCTGTAATCAGAAGCATCTTGTCTTCACAAGGCCAATACTTGAACAAACCTTCTTTGTCGTTATTTATTTCGACAAGTTGCTGTAATCCGAATTTAACGATTGAGGGAGTTTTGATACCATTCTTTTTTTCATCAATCTCCGAAAGTATAAATAGGTTGACAAATGGTGTTCGTCCATTCAACTTTTGAATAACGCTCATTGCTATTCCTATAGGAGAAAGAGGGTCTTGAAGTGACTCAATGTGTTGTAAAAGCTGTGCATCAACTCTCTTTTGCTTACTATTTATTTCAAGAAACAATTGGCTCTCAAATTTTCTTTTATCCGATTCCTTAAAGTCATTTTGATAATAAAGACCGGTTACAAACAAATGCCTCTTATTTCTTAGATCTGCTATAATTTCCTCTTCTTTATTATCTGGCCCTTCATGATGTCCAAATACTCTATGCTGTCCATCAATGATTCCAATTGAGTTGATTTTGTATGGTATTTCGATTATTGCATTTGAAGTTACTTCACTGATTGATTTCGGATCAATTGGATCACCCTTTCCTCCAGTCTTATTAGCAGAATAAAATTTAGCGTCATTTGGTAAGCTAACAATAATACTATCAATAAAAGTGCGTTTTTCTCGCGTTAAAAACTCTCTAATGCTATTTATCTTCTTTTTCTCGATCAGCCGCTGATAGTAATACCCAGTTTCTTGATCCCAATTTTCTTTTCTGAAAACATATGCACAGTCCAATAGTTCTTTTGCCGTCATAACAAATGATACAAGATGCACACCCAGTGGCATACCACTTACATCTTCTGGAGAAATCACTGCACTATGGATATTTTCACGCTGGCTTGCTATTGCTTCCCCAACATGTTTAAAATCTAAACCAAGATATTTGTAAAATTCGTTCCGCGCTGAATATCTAATGCTGTCAGCAATTTTTAGAAAATAGCGTAAATTCCTTCCATCAATATATTTGAACTTATTGTAAAGTGATCTCTTTTCTTCCTCTATAGTATTTTCAGTAAAATACAAGTAAAATATTCTGTAACGGGCATTCAAGTATTCTGTAAATCGCCCAAACTTTTCTTTGCCAATATCCTTAATCCATGTAATAAAACTATCCCTATGTCCGCCTATTCTTTCTATAAAGTCATACTTTTTTCTTAGGTGGTTATATTCACTGTCTTTGCCAGATGTTTCTTCGCAAACAAGAATAATATTCTCATACAAAAAAACATTGTCTATGTCACTCTTTTGACCACCAAATGTTACAGGCCTGCCATCAGTTCTAATATACTCAAACCCCATTCGCTTAAAAAGATTGAGTACGTCTACGTGAAGCTTTTTCTCCCGTTTCTTCTGTTCTTTTTGTTCAAATGATAGAACTACTTTACTTTTCTTTTTGCGTTTCCGAACTTTTTTAGATGTCATAGCTTTACTCTTAATCGTTATGGATCTTTATAGCAATATCAGAATACATAAACTCGAACTTACTTTCACTTTCAAGTACATTCTGCATTTTGCAAGTGGAAGTATAAGAGAAGAACTTATTGAACTTATACTTGTAGGCTGTTGCTCCGTTTAGCTTCTCAGTAAATTTAGAGTCTGTTTCAATGATTACTTTGGCACTGACTTTTGACTGCTTAATTAGTTGGCTTAATTCTTCATTATCCAAATCCACTTTAGGAACAGTTCCGTTTTGTAACACTGTAATCTCTATATTATTCTTGGATTTATCTTTTGTATAGTAAACAAATTCATGCATGTTGACTTTATTCAAATACTCACAAATGTTACTTGCAACTTTTAATTTTCGTAGTTTGTTGTTAGTTTCTTTAAAATCTGCAAAAAGCAGTTCTGCTTCTTCTAATTCTTTTACTCGTTTCTGCCAATATTTTTTTACACCTACTAGCACCTCATCTTCAAATCGCTTTTTGTAAGCCTTGTTTACATCTAAACCTACTGAGTTTCTCTGCATTTCATTTGCCATTGCCAATACAGAACCTGATCCAGCAAAGGGGTCAAGTATCCAGTCGTCTTCATCCGTGCAAAGAGAAATTATTTTTTCAACAAGAGGAAAGGGAAAAGGACATAAATGGTTCTGCTTGCTATTTCCCCAGCCTCTAATCGGTGTAGTAAAACTCCAAACATTTGATGGTGCTTTACCATCAGGATTGTATCGTTCAGGATATGTTTTCCACCATTTTTTAAGATCAAGAATTTCACGAACTCGATTTACTTTGAATTTAAAGTTATCACCTTTCGTGAAGAATAGAATATACTCGTGTTGATTTTTAAAATTACCTTTATGATTCCAAGGCAAATTTTTGCCTTTGTCCCAAATTATGATATCCCGTAAAATCCATGTATTCTTTGAATATTCTTTGAGTTTGTTCACTATGTCAAACGGGAAAAGTTTAACTTCTTTATTTTTCTTAAAAGTATCTACTATCAACCAAAATGTTGCGTCTGCCGTGGAAATATCATAGCAATCTTGAAACACTTTACATAGGACATCAAGGTAATCGTTGTAACTTTTCTGTCCATAACCAACTTGCTGTTTGTTATTGTTATAATTAAGTAAATCGAAGTATGGTGGTGATGAAATAATCAATTGAGGCGCAGGAATCTTTTCCATCTCAATGGTTTTTATTACATCTTTTGCATTGGCTACAACATAACGCTGTTGAATCATATTTTACAGTTTCGAGAAAGCAAATGAACTAATAAATAAGCACAAAAAAAAGAATCAATTAATGTTTAAACACATATCCTTTCAGATTATATTTATGTAGTAAGGCAAGTTAAGTTTCTGCATTTATCTATCTTTTTGTGTTATCGTGTTGGCATTATATAATAACTACATGTAGCAGTCATTAAACTTATGACGAACAAAATCAATATTTCAGTAACGCATTCAATCGTCATCAATCAAACCTGTGAAACTGTTTGGGATTTCACACAGGATTTTTCAAAATGCACACTTTGGGATACTTCAATGATTGAATGCAAACTGATTTCTGAATCACCTGAACGAAAAGCAGCAATCAAAGCAAAAGGTGGATTACAAGCCATACTGGAATATAAAATATTTGACCGTCCTGCAAAAACCACTTTGCGCATGACAGACATTAAAGCACCTATCATTGTTGGCGATGGCGGAGATGACAGGAAATTGTTTTTTTCTTAAGAGTGATAGTAAAACAAAACCGAAGAAGATTGCAAGCTTTTTTATAATTTTTTCAGCAAAATTAAAAATCAAAGAAAAGAATGGTATGAAAATATAGGAGAATTATATGTGGATGGGTAATGTACAGCAAATTACCCGATATGAGGTGTTAGTTAATCAGTATGGATTTATTGACCCTGCACAACCGCTTTTCAGGATGGCAACCGTGAATGCGTGAGAAGAAGCCTGCCGGAAAGCCGTGTGCGGGAAAACCGTCAGTATTGTAAGTTGGATTAAGCGCAAGCGAATCCACCGATTATGGAAATATTGTTGGTGGATTCGGCGTAAAAATCCTCGCCTTAATCGTTCGACTGAGCGCTCACGACGAAGTCCACCCTACATTTTTAAAAGCTGTTACTGCCCTCGGAGCGGTTTGGCCAAAGACGTATTTTCTCTTCTTGTTTCCTTCTTCCTTTTCGGAAACTAAAATCCGATCTTTTGATAAAGAAATCAAATATTGTACAAGCGCATCCAGTTCCCTCTCAGAAAGCTTGTCAAAACCGGGCATCTTATTCCGTGTGCCGTAGAATTTGGGGTCGGATGGATTCTTAATAAATTCCTTCAGCCATTCTTCAGATAAATACCCCGTCAGGTTTGGAGCAACCCTTTTTGCATCTTTGTCACCGATGGGGTGGCAGATGACGCAATTTCCCTTGAGAACCAGTTCTTTTCCCCTCTCCAGCCTGTCGGCGTTTTGATTGTGTAAACCTCCCGATTGGCTCAACAAGAATTCGGCCATGTCCCGGAGCGATTCATCAGGTTGTTTTACAGGAGGCATTGCGCCAGATTCCTTAAAGAATTTCTTGCCCTTGGGGTCTTTTAACAGTTCCGATACCCATTCCCGTGAGCCAAAATTGGTGAAATCGGTTCCTGTTTCTCCACCTTCTCCCTTTACCATGTGGCAGCCATTGCAACTTTCTTTAAAAATCTTTTCGCCAAGAGCCACAGGGTCATTGAGGAAGATAGCCAATCCCCCCTGCGGAGGTACCCCCCTTGCCGCCAGTTTTATTGCCCTTGCCGTCTGTTTCTCGGCGTCCTCCCGTTGATGAATGATGTGTATATCATGACTGTCGTGGTGAATAGAGAGAATAGTTAATGCAATAATTCCTGCTAATCCGGAGAATACAGCGCCAAAAAACGGTATCCTTTTCGATGGATATCGTGATGTATTTCTGTCGATAAAAGGCAGCACACATAAGAAAATTAAAGCAAGCATGGGCACAATGACGGTGCCTACAATCAGGAATTTTCCCTGACAATATTTTAAGAGCTGGAATAAGAATAAGAAATACCATTCCGGTCTGGCAAGATAATTCGATGCCGGATCGGCGGGAGAATTGAGTTCTGCCCCTTTATTCCAGAAAACCCATCCGGCAAGGATTGCATACATCCCTATGGCAAATACAACGTCCTTATATACCTGATCCGGCCAGAAGGGGTCGACCCGGTTTTTCATTACCTCTTCACGCATTTTCCAATATGGAGTAACACCATGTTTCCGGAAGAGCACTATATGGATAAAGAGGAAGAAAACAAGTGAAAGCGGTAATAAGAATACATGGAGGGTGTAGAAACGCGTAATGGTAAAATTCCCGTAATCGCCGCCGCCCTGATTTATTAATTTAATGTACTTCCCAATGACGGGAACAGTACCCATAATATTCGTAGCAACCTGAGTAGCCCAATATCCCTTCTGATCCCACGGCAAAAGATAGCCGGTTAGACCGAAGCCTGCAAGGAACAGGAGAAGAATTACCCCGGAAATCCAATTCAGCTCACGTGGTTTTTTATATGCGCCAAAGATAAACACCTGGAACATGTGCACAAGCGCCAATATCATCATGGCGCTTGATCCAAAGTGGTGCAGACCACGAACGAACCAGCCAAAGGACGTTTTGTATTGCAGATAATAAACGCTCCCCCACGCAGATGTCGAAGAGGGTGAATAAAAACTGGCCATTACGATTCCGGTAACTGCCTGGAGAATGAAAAGGAAAACTAAGCCGCTTCCGAAAATATACGACCATTTCGCCCCGCCGTGAACCGGTTCATCCAGCATTACCTTCAACAGATTGCTTAATCCTGTTCTATCTTCTATCCATTTACGCATTGTGTTTATATCACCTTTTTATAACTTACCAAAACGGCATTGTTTTCAATTTTCGTTTCATAACTATACATGTCGCGAGGGGCGGGTCCCGATACTTTCCTGCCATTGACATCAAAAACGCCTTCATGGCACGGACATAAAAACTGTTTTACATCCTCTCCCCAGTTTATACCGCAACCGAGATGAGGGCAATTTGTAGAAAATACGTTCAATGAATTATCTTCCCGCCGAACTACCCATACCGAACCCATAACCAATCCTTCAAAAATATTCCACGCATCCATCTTTGATGAGGTAATGGTCATTTTCTTAGGAACGCCGACAGGAAATTCATCAACCTTACCGATATTGATAAAGTCTTCGGTTCCATACACTGTTTCTTTCAGCCATGGGTGTATTGCCAATCCCACAACTGGCGCCACAACACCTGCTGCCAATGTACCCCCGATGGCGTGGGATGCGATTTTCAGAAAGCTTCTCCTGCTAGTATTTTCTGTTTTACTGTCTTCCACCTTTTTACCTCTCTACATTGAAATGAATCAATAAACCAATTCTTTTCTCCAGCACTGTTAAATATTTCAGCGCCAGTGCTGAAGCGCATGTTTTGTGACTAAAGAAAGAAATTCTATAAATTATTTATCTGAAAATAAAGTCAATTTTTGAAAAAATAATTAAATAAAGTTGCCGAAGGTAACTTTTTTAATGTAGCGCGAACTTTAGTTCGCTTACAATCTATGATATGCGAACTAAAGTTCGCGCTACAACTGTAACTTTGAAATTCCTGAGCATAAATTTAACTTAACGACAAATCAAAGGCAATGTTTACTTCGTTCTTAACCTTGAGAGTCCCCAACAAGGCCTTGTAAGGCTTTATGCCAAAGTCTTTTTGGGAGAGGGTAACCCTTCCTTTTATATCTTTTCCCGTAGTAGTTT
>JACRII010000136.1 GCA_016235875.1 Planctomycetota bacterium | reverse complement strand
TTCACATAATAGCGAATTGTTTTTTATATTCGGTTCAGGCATATTGCTCTTCGTGGAATTGGAGATAAATAAAAAATTCCTTTATTCGATGGCATACCTTTTTTCGGCGATGTTATAAAGACTTCGCCACACAACACGATTGAAGATTACGACAATAGCGGACATCGTTAACACAGCGCCCGTCAACAGTGCAAAATCGGCTTTTTCTGCTGATTGGCTGATCATGGCGCCGAGTCCGCGGGCTGTAAGTGTTTGTCCTCTAAAGATGGCATATTCTGCAACAATGCTTGCGTTCCATGCCCCGCCTGTAGCCGTAACCCAGCCCGTTACTAAAAAAGGGAAAACTGCCGGGACATACAGGTTTTTCAACCGTTGCCAGCGGCTCATGCCGAAAAGCCTGGACGACTCCCTTAAATCGGCGGGTATTGACGTGGCGCCTGCAATTACATTGAAGAGGATGTACCACTGCGTTCCCAGCAACATGAGGACGATGCTTCCAAAACCAAGACCGACACTGATGATTTGTAAAAAAATAATAATAGGTGTAAATAGCATGGGAGCTGGAAAGGAAGCTACAATTTGAATCACCGGTTGAAATATGCGCGAGAGTTTTGGAGAAAGCCCAATCATTAATCCTGCCGGCAGCGCCCACAGTGTTCCAATGGCAACGGCTGATAGAACCCTGAGCAAAGTTAGACAGCCATACCATGAGATATGGCCCCAACTCGATAAGGATAATACTTGAAGCAGGTGGCTGAGTCTCCAGCATCCAAACCCAAAAAGACCTATAAAGGCGGCATACATCATCCATACAAAAATACGGAAAGGGAAGTGTATTCTCCTGGATTCTTCAACATAGGCTTTCTTTTTTGAAAAAAAATAACGGGTTCCAGTATTGATAAAATAGTCGAATAAGCCGCCAATATACTGCAACAAACCTGCCTTTCTTAACCAATTCAGGAAGAAAGAGGACGTAATAAACTGCGCCCCTGTTTCTTCCTGCTTAAATTTTTGTGACCAGGCAACCACAGGTCTCCATAAAAACAGATCCAGAAGTACCACCATGACGATCATCGCTATGATGGCATAAACCATGGCTGGAAAATTACCGTGATTGACCGCTACGCTCATGTAAGAACCAACGCCGGGAAGGCGGAAATCATTATGACCCAGCACAAACGCCTCGCTGATCATCAGGAAAAACCAGCCGCCTGCCATGGACATCATACTGTTCCAGATAAGCCCGATAGCGGCATGGGGGACTTCAATCCAGTTCAATGTCTGCCACCAATTGAATTGAAATATACTTGCCACCTGGCGCATGTCTGCTGGTACGGTACAGAGGGAGTGATAGAAACTGAACGTCATATTCCACACCTGTCCGGTAAAAATCATAATGATTGCGGCAAGTTCCAGTCCGATATTCGAATGTGGAAATAAACCTACCAGTGTTAATACCAGTCCTGGCATGAATCCGAGGACTGGGATACTCTGGAGGATATCCAGGAGTGGCACCAGTACCTTTTCAGCAATCTTGTCTTTGGCAGCCCAATAACCGTACACAAGGGTAAACATCAGGGATAAACAGTAAGCAATGATACCTCGTACCATGGAAAAGAAGGTATATTTTGGCAATAACCATGGGTTAAGGTCGATTTCGACGGTTTGCTGCCAAGCGCCTGTCCACTCTCTCTCAACAGATACCAGGCCGTAGAAGAGACCGGCAATGCCTAAAACCAGCAGAAAATCAATCCATCTAAAGCGGATTGGTTTATGCGGGATCGCAAAACCACCCCATATCTTATGAAAGATTTTTGTTACGTGGTTGGACATTGGACGTTTTTTCTTTTCGTTTAATTTCCTACTACAAACTTTTTTAATATCCTAAAACATACCAAAAATGGCGTGAAAAACCATGTAAATTTTCTCAGAAATCTTATGAGGAAGAAGGTAGCTACGAGGCCGAGAATGATGGCTATAATTATCGGGCTGGCGCCAAATAGCCAGGCAAGCGCATGTATCAGTCCTGATAAGAATGCGATGGGATGGGTTGCAATGATGAGAAAAATGGATGCAATCAGGCCGTATTTTGCAAACTTCGCACATTTTGCAAATGCTTTTGGCGGCATAAAGCGCATTACAAATAGACCGATTTTCCCTTTTCTGGCAAGCTTGAGTCCATCATCACCATACATACCGACATACTTAACGACATCATCTCCGTGCCTTTTTGCCAGTCTGATAACGTCGTCTCCATATTTTTCAATGACTTCAATGCCTCTTGAGCCGTATTTAGATACATACGATATAACATCATCACCATGGAGTGCGGCCATTTTAATAACATTATCCCCATAAACTGAACTCAAAAGTACAACGTCCTTGCCATGCTTCTGAATGATCCGAAGTCCGTCATCGCCGTAAAGCGCAGTGTACTTGATAACATCATCACCATACTGACGCGCCAGGGAAAGGACGTCGTTGCCGTATTTTTCAATTGCAGTCCCCGCATCCGCACCGTATTTAGAGACATATCGAACAGCATCATCCCCATATTGCTGTGAGATTTTGAGGATTTTGCCGTCAGTTGCCTTCAGCGCCTTGATGCCATCATCACCGTATTTTGCCACAAATTGAACGACATCATCCCCATATGTTTTAACGAGGTCTTCCGTCAGATTGATGAGTCCTTTAAATCCCTTCGCTGTTTTGGCAAATCGCGCCCCTTTTGCCGCAAACTTTGCTCCCTTTGAGATACCACCGCCGATAGGAACAAATCCCAGGATGTCCAGTCCGGCAAACAGTTTGTCCTGGAAGGTAATGTCTTCCTGTCGAATCCTTTTTCGGCTGACCTTCTCAACGTCAGAAATAAAGAAGTTCCTTAATTTATTCGTAATGGTAGTAATAGATTCTTCCTTAACATTATTGATGTCGAGGATTTCAAATCTATCCAGGAAATCGTTCCCCAATTCGAAAATAAGATTGACCGCCCTCCGGGCATTTTCTCGTCTGATGACAGCGTCGCTTTGGGTGTTTGGAGCAGAGGTGTCCGTGCCATACCACCAACTGGAAACCCATTCGTAAACCTTTGTTTTCTTCAAATAGTCATAGACCTGACTGTTAAAATCTTCGTTGTCATAAAACAGGTAAATGATGGGAATGGTCTGTTTATGTCCGTATGTCTTGATTACGTGGTAAAAGATATCGTCGTCGATAAAGAGGTGGAATAAAATCTTTGCCTTTTCACCAAATTCCTTAACGGCCAGAAGACCATCCTCCTGGAATTTGATAACTATGTTCAACACGTCTTTGTCGTAAAGCCGTGCAAAGGCAATCCCGTGCTTCCGTGCCAGGGGGAAAACGATGTCACCCTTTTCATTGGCAAGGTTCATTAACTCTACACCTTTGTCTTTATCTTCATTGATAAGGAAGAAATTTTCGGGACTATTGGTAATATATTTGATTCCTTCATCTCCGAAGGTTTTGTAAAATTGCGAAAGAGTTTTAGGTGAGAATATGTTGAGATTGTTTATGTTATTATCTGGGTTACTGTACAGGTGAAAGATGTCCCGATAATCCAGGAGCGGATGCAAGTTTGCCATTTCTCTACCATGTTTTTCCAGGAGGGCAAGACCCTCAATTTTATACTCTTTTAAAAATTCAAGGGCAAAGACACCGTATTGCTGGTAGAGTCGTTCAGCATTATCTCCGAATTGCCAGAATACGTCTTTGTAAGCTGTGTGGACGGAGTTGCCATGACTTATCCTGATATCTGCTGGAACTGCTTGTTCAGAGATATTTCCCGGTATCTGGGGATATGCGCACTGTAAGGACGCGGAGAGTGTTTGGCCTCCAAGAAGGAGCAAAAATACTATGAGAATCTGTTTATACATTTTTAAAACGAGCTGTATGGTTTGCTTTCACCACGATAAACGATATGGGTGAGTCACATGATTCCTCTGAAATAATGGATGATTGAGAGGGATTCATCTCATTTTTACATTATCGATTATAGAAAAAATCCGTCTCACGGTGTTTCAGATGTTTTTTTGCCCAGCCGAAAAAGCAACATCTTTTCGTGGCCCACCTTATGACTGATGACCAACTCAACCGGAATAGCTTCGGTGTGTTTTAAAAGGGACGTATAATTTTTCTCGCCGATAACCAGGTATGATCCTGCCCTTGCATTGCATAACGTTCGGGACACAAGAGAAGGGTCGTCGCGGCTGAGTTTCTGTATTCCTTCATGTCTTTGGCCTACCCAGGCCAGTGCTTCTTCAATACTTGATACACAATATATCTGCGATTTTGGTTCAATGACACTGAGGATTTCTTTCGCAAAAAACATCTGTGAATTTTTATACGGTTTCACAAATGGTTGGATGGCCACAAAGTACAGGGGGATGGCGATTATCGAGAGTGGTATGAGTATTTGCGTTGCGCGCCGCACCAGCCGGCTCGTTTCACGGTAACGGACGAGCGAAGCGGCGATTCCCATCGCAAAAAATGGATAGAATGGGACGAGATAATGTTGTCGTTTTTTGGGAATGCACGAAATGACGATAAAGATAGCCCCGGCGATTGCAAGCGGGGCTGAGTAGCCGCGTCGCCGCAAGTCTCGTATTGCAAGAGGCAGGAAAAGAGAATAGGGGAACGTGAGTATAATCCCATCCCATACGTACCAGAATACCGACTTTCCGCTTCCACTCTTGCTTACATCGAGGTCTGGCTGGGTTATTACCCCGTGGAGGTAATGGCCACCATCGCGAAAATAGGCAGGAACGGCCCAGATGGCGAGTGCAGTCAGAAATCCAAGCACAAAGCTGGCCCAATTAAATCGGGGGCGCTTAAGGTCTTCTCGTCGGAACGGTGCAAAAACTGCAAATAAAGCAGGGACGAGTATTCCATAGGGGCCCTTTGTTATTACCCCAAGTCCGGCACATAGTCCTCCAAAAGTCAGGTAGAATGTTTGCCAGGTGTATCTTCTCTCTCTCATGCCAAGGCCGATGCAAAGGCACGAGCATAAAATTGAGGCGCACAGTATCGTGTCAGGTCGTGCATGACGTGCTACAACGCTATAACCTGGCATTCCGAGTAGCGCAATAGCCCCTATCAGTGCCGAGCGCCGGTCAAGAAGCAACAGTCCTATACCATAGACTGCCAGTACCCCCAATATGCCTGCCACAGCCGAAGGCATGCGTGCTATCGTCATGCTCGGCTTACTGGCCATCCGCGTGAGTACAGCTGCTATCGCATGCATGACCGGTGGTTTGTCATGGTATACCTCTCCCATGAGCCTTGGTATCAAATAATCGCCGTTTTCAGCCATTTCACGGATAATCTCGGCATGGCGGATCTCACGGCTGGCCCACTCCCTGTTCTGGCCAAGGGCGGGAAATATAACCATAGCGGATAGCACAGTCAACAATAATAAGTCAAAAAATCGCGTTCGCAGTTCTCTAAAATTTCCGGCCATTTAAGAATCTCTTTCTTCGTTGTTGTCTAGAGAATAAAACACAGGAGATAGTATGGAACATTGCGTGATTTTTGTCTTCTCAGTTCGATCTCAGGAATTTATTTTTTTTAAGGTACCAGGCAGTAAAAAATGCACAGGTGGCGACCAGTAATAAAATTGACAATGACCACAATGTGTATTTACTGGCCTCATAGCCGTGGTCTAAGTATGTATCCTTAATGATCAAAAATGTCAGTCCCGTTATCCATGCAAAGGGTGTGGCATATTCTTTGACAATCAATCGTTTCCAGTTGAATTCCATACTTTTGATGGTATTTCCAATTCTTGAAAAGTTAGGAATGATGCGGTTGACTCGTTTACAGTAATCTTTGAACTCCTGGCCAAACTTTTTTTCCAAGTAATTCTCCTCAGCATGTATGATTGCCAAATAAGCAAATAGAAAGAACGGGATTCCAAACAAAACGAATGGCAGCGAGTTTGATGCAATTCCAACTCCAAAAAGGATCAAAAGGTTTCCTAAATAGAGTGGGTTTCTGCAATGTGCAAAAATCCCATTTTGAACGAGCTTTTCCGCATACACCTGTTTTTTTTTGCCACCACGTTTGATATAGGCAAGTCCAATGGTAAGTGCCCGCAATATCTGACCACTCAGTGCTACCACAATGCCAATGCCAATTTCCCATCTCTCCGCGAGTTCACTATTGAAAACCGGCCATCTCCTCTCAAAAAAAAGCAACACAAAAACTAATGGGAAAAGAGCATTACGGTATCGAAAAAAGAAGTTTCCTATTTTGACCATCATTTTACAGCTACCATTCCACAGAAGTTGTACCATTTGAAAAATATATCACAATATCGGAATCCCTCCTTAAGCAGGAGTTCCCTGTTCTCCAATAACTTGTAAGGAATCAATACGTTTTCGAGTGCTTCACGTTTCTGGGCGATTTCTAATTCGCTGTACCCATTTCGTTTCTTGAAGTCGTAGTAGTACTTTATGAAAAGTCTATTAAAAAATGAATCTTCTCCTAAAACTTTTTCCACAAGGATCAAACATCCGTTCTCATTTAAACCTCTCAGGATGCTGCCGATCAATTTGTCCCTTCTCAACGGCCTTATGAATTGAAGTGTAAGAACCATGACCACGACCGATGCATTCTCAATATTTACACCTTGATTCAAATCGGCACAGATCAGTTCATGTTCCCTGGAGAAATGATGCGTGTCGAGTTTCTGTTTACACCTGGCAAGCATATCCTGTGAGTAATCAATACCGATGAATTTTACTTTACTGGGGATATTTTGACTCAAATTGATCAGGGTGGTACCAGTAGAACATCCAAGATCATAAATGTTAGTTCCTTCAACGGCAAAATCTACAGCCATTTCCCCGATCATTCTTTGAACTTCCCGATAAAACGGAACGGATCGCTCCAACATGTCATCAAATACCAAAGCGACTTTCTCTCCAAAGTCAAAGTCTGCTATAATCGGCGTATTCTCTTTGAATATTTCGTCCTTTGACATAGGTGATACCTTACTTTAACTTTCTTTATGCGAAACTTGGGTTGGCGCTGATGCTGAGCGTGTATGTTTTCTGATCAAATGTAAATTGCGCATATAGACGAAGGAGTTCGGCAGATAGGCTAGTATTCCAACCGGACTGCGTTCCATAATCCAATAGGCACACATGATTATGCTTCCCGCTATGCTCCAATACCAAAATGTATCAGGAATCACGCTCTTCCCTTTCTTTTCCGAGGCAATCCATTGGATCAAAAACCTGGTAGAAAATATTGCATTACCAAGGAATCCAAGAATAGTGAGGTAATTCCAATTCAGCCCGAACAAACGATGTTCCTGTCCAAACCACGTGACGGCTAGCACAATATTATAATGCATAAATAAGCTCCTTTTTAATTTATTTTTTCAACGATTTCGTACCTTATCATTCGTTTTTTCATCCACCTCACGGCAAGCAGGTCTGCGAAGGATTTGAATAGCCGATTCCACACCCCATAGTGACTCTGCCCCGCAAATCGTGGATTGTTGGTAACAGGGATTTCCGTTACTGAAAATCTTTCCATTTTTATAAGGGTTGGCAAAAAACGGTGTGCACCCTTGAAAAATTTGATCCGAGCGAGGCATTCGCGCTTGAATGCGCGATATGTGCATCCTGCATCGCTAACATTTTCGTCACTAAGTTTATTGCGGACCCAGTTGGCGATACGAGACGAGATAATGCGGATAAAATTATCTCCCTTCCCCCTCGTCTCGACACGCGTGCCACACACGCAATCGTACCGTCGTAGTGCTTCAAGAAATTTTGGCACGTCACGGGGGTCGTTTTGCAAATCAGCATCCAGGGTAATGATATAACGGCCATGCGCTGCCATCATACCAGCCCAGCTGGCCGCCGATTCGCCGCAGTTGGAATTGAACCTCTGAACTCGAAACCGGGGGTCAGACGCTGCCATTTCCTTAAGGAGTGTCCATGAATTATCGGTGCTTCCATCATCGGTAATCACTACCTCATAGGGAATACGGAGCGGATCCATGGCTGAGGTAATCGCACTTGCAAGCGCCCGCAAGCTGCCCTCTTCGTTGTAACAGGGAATGATGATACTGATTTCAGGCGGTTGTTGTCTCATTTTTTACCATAGAATTCTTCAATGGAGTTGCAAACATAGTCAACGTCGTTCAGGGATAACTCACCAAAAATGGGGAGCGAAAGGATTTCCTGCACAGCCTGCTCGGTTTTCGGCAGTTTCGGCAGATCGTTATAAAGTTTGGTGACGGCAGGTTGTTGATGATTGGCTGTGGGATAATGGATGCCCGTGCCGATGCCGCGTTGCTGCAGGAATTTTGCGAGTTCGTTTCTTCGTTCTGACCGAATTACATACATATGATACACCGACCTGGCCCAGGATTGTTCTGGCGGCGTTTTCACAATACCTTTTAAACGCCGGTTGTAGTGGGCAGCAATGGCGCGTCTTCGTTCGTTGAGTGCGTCCAGATGCCGCAGCCCTACACGGCCTATGGCTGCCTGAATTTCATTCATTCTCAGGTTATATCCAATCAGTTCGTGGGTGTATTTGTCCTTCCGGCCATGGTTGCGCAGCATGCGGATTTTTTCTGCAATGGCATCATCGTTGGTGCAGATACAACCGCCGTCGCCCATTACCGTTAGATTTTTTGATGGGAAAAAGGAATATCCGCTCGCCACGCCCATAGAACCCACAGTTTTTCCCTTGTACTTTGCACCCTGTGCCTGCGCACAGTCCTCAATTACCCACAGGTGATGCTTCCGGGCAATCTCAAATATGCGCTCCATATTCGCAGGGTGGCCATAGAGGTGTACCGGCATTATCCCCACCGTGCGAGGTGTAATTGCCGCCTCCAGTAGTTCTACATCCATGCAATAGGTTTCATCGATGTCAATAAAGATCGGCTTTGCCCCGCAGTGAATCATAGGTTCGATGGATGGAAATGCCGTGTGTGAAGGCACTAAAATTTCTTCGCCCGGCTTTAAACCCATCGCTTTATGGAGAAGGAACATGCCTGCCGTCAGGGATGAGCTTACGATAGCGTGCTTTGTACCTGTGTGAGCTGCAAGTTCACGTTCGAACGCTTCGCATTCCTTCGCAAGGATATACCACCCTGACTCCAGGGCGCGCATCGCAGCCTGTTTTACTTCGTCGTTCAGGAGACACTTTGAAAGTGGAACTTTTTCCATAATTTCTTTGTCCTCTCAATATGAATTTTGTGGGATTCCTTCCCACCGTGCCTGCAGTTGTCTAAAAAGTTTTTTGTAATGTCACATTCGTAGGGATGTATTGCATTACATTCCCGCACTGCAAAAATCGGGTTTTATAATTTTTTGACAATCCCGAGCGTGGTGATTCCACACGGGTATTATTCTAACGCTATCGTTTGCCCTGTTTGTGCCGATTTCGTTGCTGCCTCGATGACTCGCACGGCCTCATAGCCTGCCCAGCCGTCAGCCAGAGGCGGCTGGCGTGTCTGTACGGAATTAATGAAGGTACGCAACTCAGCCAGCAGAGGTTCTTCCGGTGCAAACTCAAGTTGACGCATAGCGCCTTCGACTGCCTTAAAGTCGTTACCAGACTTCACGTGTTTGTTTTCGAAGGTACGGACTTTATATTGAGCTACATTGTAATCGCATACAGCGCTTAACTCACTGCCAATGACCGTTACTTCACGGAACTTTCCGGGTGAATAATAACCGCTGATAACTGTTGCGAGGGTTACGCCATGGTCACCCTCGTAATCCAGTGATAAATACGATTCATCTTCCCTCCCTGTGCCCATAAAGTCTTTCATTATGGCCGTAACCCGGACAGGCGGTCTGTCCATGAAGTAGTTAAAAAGGTCAACGAAGTGAATTGCATCGGCGAATGTAACGCCGGTATCGTTCCTGGGCCGTTTGAAACCGCTGAAGTTGCCGCGCAGAATCTTCACATGACCAAATATTTTCTGTTCAATAGAGTCGTGTAGCCACCGGGATGCCGGATCGAACCGAAAAATATGGCCTACCTGAAGGATCCGTTTGTATTGGTCAGCCATTTCAGCCAGTATTTTCGCCTGACTTGACTGGAGTGTAATAGGTTTCTCAACAAAGACATCCCTGCCTGATTCCAGAAACTTTTGGCACAGGTCAAAATGCGACTGGGCTGGTGTGACTACCACTGCGGCATCCACCCTTGAGGCAAATTCTAACGGGTTGGTGGAGAGATGGGTAGCAGGGATGCCTATCGTGAGTGCTGCCGAGAGATGTTCCTTGTGTATGTCGCTGACAAAAAGTTCAACTGGCAGTGAACTCAACACGCGCAAATGATTCGAACCCCATCGTCCAATACCTAATAATAACACCTTTATCATGGTCATTTTTCCCACAGGTTTTCCAGGAATTGAGATTCCATATGAATACAAAAAAGCTTATTCAAATTTATTATACCCTGATTGTCAACTAAAAGTTCTTACGTTTATCTATCGGTATTAGGTTCTTTCTTCAGCATGACATGTGCGTTGTTCTGGCATACCGCATGGAGTTTCCTTTTTTGAATCCAATCCTGTTTTTTCTGATAATCATTTAAACTCATAACGACATAGACGGATGTTTCTGGATTGGGAATGATCGTTTTCAAGCGGGTATAGTCCTCTATTTGTAATATATTCTTACCGCTATAAAACACAAGACTCGGCACGATTTTGGTGTAACTCAGGAGTACATAATTCTCTCCTTTATCTGAAAGGCATTTTTCCACGATATCCTTTGTAGACCGAAAAGTCCCCAGGTATTTTGCTGAATAGGTTATGGTAATAACAAGAAATATACAATTGGTAAAACAAAAAACCTTTTTTAAATGAAAGAAACGTTTGTTTCTGACGAAAGTAAATAAGGCTATCAGTGTCCCAATCAAAAGAATAATAATGGGAATGGCAATATGGATTGTGGATAAACCATGCTTGGCTGGTATCCATTTGTGCATAGTAAAGATTAGTGCAATAGGGGTCATTACGGAAATAGATAACGCCGGCCATAATACCCACAGGTGTCTTTTCCCTAAGACGCCTTCTATATCCCATCGGGAAAGTGAAACAGTCAGCAAGGCAACGGAAGGGGAAAGGGGGAGGATATAGGTCATTAATTTCGAATGAGACATGGAAAAAAAGACTAAGGTTAGAATGAGCCAGGAGCAAAAGAAATACACCTGTTTTTTTTCTATTGCAGGCATGGTTTTCCTTTGCTTAATGGCATGTATAAAAGTAATAAATACAAACAACGACCAGGGGAAAAATCCGATGATAAATACGGGCAGATAATAGTAAAATGGTTCTGGATGTGCGTACCCGCTGACAAAGCGCCCTGACATCTCTTGCGAAAGTAAAGAAGAGATTTGTTTTGTGCCCAGAGATAGCCAGAATGGAATACCCCATGCGCAAATGATCCCCAGGAACAGTAAGAATCCTGGTAGATACCAAAGCCTCCTGATATATCGAAAGTCGCGTATCCATAGGAGAAAACATAGGGTAATCAGGATAAACAGCAAGATTCCTACAGGGCCTTTCACCAGGAAGACCATACCCAGGAGAAAGTAAAGAAACAACCTTCTGTCGGGGCGGGTTTCAAACCCGCCCTTACACCTATTGTTGGATTCCATGTATTCGATAAAGAAAAGGTAAAGGCTTGAACAGACAAAAAAAGTCAGCAGCATATCGGTGATACAGAATCGGGAGATGAGAAAGAACAATGGACTGGCCATCAATACCATGCCTGCCCAGAATCCGTTTTTACGGTCTTCAAGTCTTTTGCCCCATAGATAGGTAATTAATACCGTGCCTGTGGCTGCCAGGGCGGAGGGCAATCGTGCGCTGAATTCGTTTATCCCAAATAATTTATAGGAAATGGCAATAGTCCAGTAAAAGAGCGGCGGCTTGTTGATACGCGGAACGCCGTTAAAATGCGGGACAATCCAGTTGCCGTTCAGTACCATATCACATGCTGTGGATGCGTAACGAGGCTCGTCAGGGTCGATGAGAGGCATTGCCCAGGTATAAAACAGGAATAAAAAAAGACCAATCGAAAATAAGCCTATGAGAAAAGGAATGTCCTTTTTCGTCAGTTTTTCTGGGTGATTTTGCAATTTTATTTCCATTTCCTTATTTTTAAATCGCACGATAAATTTATGGGCTAAAATTTATTACATGTCCTTGTTTGAAACAAAAAGGATATCCCGATGACCTACAGAATCTTTTTCGAGGACAAATATTGGTACTTCAAGCAATTGAGAAACCCCTTTGAAGTCTTTCTCCTGTATAAAAAGAAATACACGTTCGGTTAAACTGAGGAATTGCTTTAAATCGTTCAAACTACGAATGACCTCTATATGATTTCTCTTGGTGTAAAACAGATAAGGATCTCTAAAGAAGTTATACATGGCCAGTTTTTCGCCGGCTTTCATCGCGGAATTGGCCTTGTCGCAGATTTCCTTGGCGGATTTGTATTGATTCAGAATCGGAATAGCCTTCAAAGTGCCGATATTAAATGCGAAGAATATAACAAAAATAATCGTGAAGAGAAACGGAATTATCCTGGCATACCTCACGAATCGTAACATTACAAGACCGCCGATCAGGAGAATTGCCACAAATGGAATTGTCGAGGATGTATACTGTGGAAAGAGTTTGTATACCGCTATCGGCAAAAGAATACTTAAGGCAAGCATGATTCCGCACAGGATATAACACGGACAATATCCTATTCTTTTAAAATGTTTATCACGGAATTGTTCAACAAATTCATTCAAAAACCATGCTGTGATCAGGGCCGCGGCGGGATAGAGAGGAAGGACGTAAATATCTCTTTTCCCGGACACAATCGAAAAGAAAATGAAAACGACAACAAACCATACGACAGGCAACGAGATGTGTTGTATCTTTGCACGTCCTTCTTTGGAAAACAGGTATATAGCGATACTCGGTATAAAGATACTCCACGGTATAAAATTGACAGGAAAATTTATGAAGTAATAATAAAATGGGCGTTTGTGGGCAAACGAACTGGCAAATCGTCCGACGTTCTGTTTGAAAAGTATTTGGCAGGCATATTCCTTACCGCCGTAGATGCTTGCCAGGTAGACCCATGTAAATACGATAAAGGCGAATATCACCCCGCCTATCCAGGGACGAGTTTCCTTTAAGACCCGAATATCCTTTTTCAAGATGAGATAGGTTAATACGATGCAAAAGGGAATGATAAAGCCTATAGGCCCTTTTGTAAGCACACCCAGCGCCATGAAAATGTAAAAG
>JACRII010000129.1 GCA_016235875.1 Planctomycetota bacterium | reverse complement strand
ACTACTTCTTCTGCTGGAGCGGTTTCTGGCTTTACCTCTTCTTTAACAGGCGCTACCTTTACCTCAACTTGTAATTCGGGAGTTTTTGTTTGCTTTACTTGTGTCTGAGTGGCTACACAAGAACTCAAAAAAATTGTAAGACTTACCAAACCTACACCTAAAAACCCTTTTTCCATAAACTTTCTCCTTACCTATAAAATGGTCATTACGATTTAATTCCTGGTACTGTTGTTAATCATTAATTCCAGTTTTTTTGGAACTTCCCACTTTTCAATGTCTACCCCGGCCGCTGAAAAAAACTTTTTTCGTATGGTGTCAAAAATAACGTTTAATAATGCCTGATTGTTGATATTGCCAAAAGTACCCAAATCGATACTGCCCGCTGCCATAGTAGCATGACCGCCGGCATTCATAAATCCAAACGCCTTTTGCAATAAAAGTGCGAGGTTGACACTTGAATCTATGCTGCGAGCGGATAATTGAACCTTGTTTTTGTCAATACCAAAGACAAGTACCGTAGAGATACCCTCCAGTTGTATCATTAATTCTGCCGCCTGTGGTAATGCGTCTCGATTATTTATGTATTCCACAAAGGAGATCAGATACGAGCCTCTTACTTCCCGGTTTTGAATGGCCTTTCCAAGAATGTCAATGGTCTCTGTGCTCATAGGAAGGTTCTCAATTTGTTTTAATAGCCCTACGTCCATTAATGGCGAGAGATAGGCAGCCGCCTCAAGGTCTTCGGTAGTCGTGTTTCTCGTAAATCCGCCAGTATCCACCCTGATTCCGTAACGGAGCGCTGTGGCAAGGGATGCGTCAGGCACAATACCCAGTTGTCTCATGTACCTTGTCATAATAGTAGAAGTGGCGCCAATTTTTGGTAATATTTCAATAAATTCCCCTTTTACGAGATGAAAATCGGTTTGATGGTGATCGATAATAATACTGGGGATTGTATTTGTAGGTAGTATATTGTTTTTTGAAGGAACAGACGCCTCTATTAATGC
This sequence comes from Planctomycetota bacterium, assembly GCA_016235875.1. Lineage (GTDB taxonomy): Bacteria > Planctomycetota > Brocadiia > Brocadiales > Brocadiaceae > Wunengus. The sequence goes on along the minus strand of JACRII010000129.1, from coordinate 15,755 downwards.
TATCTTATCAAAGGCATTGATTATTTCCTGTGCCTCATTGGTGGTTTTTAATTGAACGAGGTCAGCTTTTAGCAGACTGACCAATGTTTTATTTTGTTGATAACCAATGTTTCCACCGTAATAAATATCAGATTTGATCTCGTATTTTTCAGCAATACGTTTTAATGCAAGCCCAGAAGCGATGGAATCCGGGTCGGGGTTATCCTGTAAAAAAATAGCCAAACCTCTGCGGGTTGCTGCCTTTATAACACTTACAAGCTGGAAAGCAGACCGTTTTAACCGGGCTGATTCCAATTCACTCAGCATAGTATTTGTGATAATTTTCATGGTTTGAATAACACGATCAGCACCATTTTCTAATAATTCAGAAGCCTCGTTCTCGCTGGTTGCCTTTGTCAGGATGAATTTATCAGGGAATGATTTTTTGATACGTTTTACTAAAGACAAGTTATCTTTAAAGTTTTTTTGTAAAAGGATGAAAGCAAGTATGTCTTTTATTGGCAATGTACTTAGATCCAAAGTATGGATATTCGCTATGGCAGTGCGAAGATTGGGTTCTTTCAATCTGGTCAAAACCATTTCGTCATTGTCAATAACGAATATCTCCTCGCCAGACTTGCTTAAATTTCTGATCAGTGAACTTCCAACGTCATCGCAACCCAGGATTATATACATCGCGATATCCTTTTGGAGACATTTTACTTTCGTGAAAAAAATTAACGGAAATGCATTATACGATTGAGTGTTTTTGAAGTCAATATTAAAAACAAAACGCATCTCAAATTTAACCTTATGTAAACATAGGAGTTATAAACAGAGTTCTGCTGAAGTAATGACATGCAACTCGACTATTTCTCAGTTTTGACTTGAAATCAAAGGATGGGTTTATGTAACATCGCCTTACAAAACTGTATTCGTGTTCAAGGAATTTCATTTTAAGACTGCAATATGGAAATATATAATATCGTTAAGCATGCAGGAATTTCTGGTTCCATGTGGGACGAATCCATTGAGAGACATGATGTTGTCCCTGAGGAGTTCGATGGTGTTTGCTTTTATCGGGTGACGAAAAAAATTGGTGAACTGGGAAAAGGTGCGGTCATTACCCAGGAAGGCATCCTCTTTGATTTTCCGCGTATTGCCCGGATAATGCACCTGGGAAATGGTATCAGTAAGGCCTTTACGCAGCCATTTTATGTCGAAGAAAAGGTCGATGGTTACAACATTCGGGTTGCGCGCATTCAAGGTCGTGTGCTGGCCTTTTCGCGCGGCGCTTATGTCTGTCCCTTTTCAACCGACCGCATCATGGATTTTTTGGATGTAAAAAAGATATTTGATGAAAATCCCGGCTTAATTGTTTGCGGTGAATTTGCAGGGCCGGATAATCCTTACAACATTGAACATCCACCGTACGTAAAGGAAGATATCAGATTTTTCGCATTTGATTTGATGACGTTGAATAAACCCCATAGTATTCCGGTAGAAGAGAGGTATAAACTCTTTGATACGTATTGTATGCCAACCGTCAGGAGATTTGGGCGGTTTTTAGTCTCCGACATTCCAGCGCTGAAAAAAGTTATTAAAGAGTTGGATGAGACAGGGTGTGAAGGAATCGTAATGAAACCAACCCACCCTGCTGAAAATATCCTGAAATACGTGACATTAGGCTCCTGTTTGCGTGATATCCATGTTACTGCCCCATTGATGGCGGAGATGATGTCTGAGTTTTTTACCCACCGCATCATTCGCGCTGCCATGTTTATTCAGGAACATGCCGATTCATTGAAATCAGAGGTTTTTGCTCAGTTGGGGGAGGTGTTATTACAACCCGTATATGAAAGTGTTACCAAGGCGGCGAGAGGGGAACTTATCGATGAAAGATTTCTCTTAAAATTTCGGGAAGAGAAAAATGTTCAAAGGATGATTGATCACCTGCATAGGTGTAAGGTAAAGTTTGAGGTATTGTCAAAAAACAAAGAAGGTTCCTATTGGCATGTCAGGTTTGCAAGAAAGTGTTACGCCTCATATGAAATCCTCCAAAGACACCATGACGGCGCATCCCATGTTGATTAGTTTTCTAAAACAATCAAATTATTTGTGGGCTTGTTGAATTAACGTGTCCAGAATACCCCGCAGCATGCGAGGGTCAATGTATCGGATGCCTAACTTATCAGCCCATTTGACAATGCCGGTATCGGCTGTCATCAGGATGCCATCCATTTCTTTGGCCAGGAGGATCAGGTCGACGTCTTCTTTACTGTCAATGATTCCTTCGCGAAGCGCGGAACGATATTTTTTCCTCAGATTGTTAATGGCCTCTGGTTCGGTTTCGGGTGAAGTTTCTCTCACCGCCTCTTCGGCTACCCGCAAACCCTTGTCAATTCTGTGGCGCACGTCCTCAATAAGCTCATACAGCAAAAAAGCCGGAACCGATAGCTCATACCTTTTGGGCGGTTTTTGAAATATACGAATTTGCAATTCGGAGGGAATGTCCTTTATTTCGACAAAATTCAGCAGCTCATGATAGATTGTCGGGGGCATATAAAAGGTCGGTCCTTCCAATTTGCCGATAATCTCCAGAAAAGAACGTAAAGCATCAGTGGGACTTTCGCCAAATGTTTGGTATACGTCCGGGTTCGTAAAAATACTCGTATCAATGATAATTCGTTCGTGTTTGATGTCTTTTTCCATAAATACCCCTTGTTTTATTTATTTTTGACGGAGGTTCTTTCTTTTTCCGTAAGTTGAAATACCGTTCTAAAGATATGTTCTTCTGCCGGGGTCATTTCTTTATCCCGCCTTTTCATTACAATCTTTGCCACCTGTAATGCCTTTTCTAATATATAGACCTTCGTTCCGTTGTCTGAATACCAGGTAAAAGAAGGAAGATATTTGGGGGGGAAAGTGGGAGTGATGATGTTACAGGCAAAACCAAAAATACTGCCGGTCATGATCGTGGTGTTAATGGCCGTTTTGTTATGGTCTCCCATTGCCATGCCAAGGAACATATGATTTGTATTGATGATGTTCTCCCCCAATTCAACCTTTATGTTTCCATAGGTATTGAGTAAATTGCTGTTAACGGTATCCGCCCCGATATTCACCCACGAGCCGAGGTAAGAATCACCAAGGAATCCGTCATGCTGTTTATTACTGTAACTGTGGAAAATAGTATTTACGATTTCTCCTCCCACCTTGCACACCTCTCCAATATTGGCGCCTCCGCGTATTCTCGAATTGGATTGAACTATGGAATGATTGCCAATATAGACAGGTCCTTCAATGGTCGTATTTGGGGCGATGGTGACGTTATTACCTATATAAATTGGCCCATTTTCTGCATCAAGTGCACAACCCGGTTTCATTCGGCTGTCTTTGCCAATAAAAATTTGGTCTTCGTTGATAAGGTGAACACCTTCATACAATTTTCCAGAAATAGAGCCTTCCTTTACAAACAGCATGAAATCCTTTTCTATTTGGGACTTGTTGTGTTTTATGATATCCCAAAAATAGTTGACGATGGGTACATGAGTGTCAACTACCCGTACCGTATCTTTTAGCATTTCAATGACGTCTTGTGTAAGAAATTTTTCGTAAGATATTTTTTTGGCATTATTCCCTTTGAGTCGGGCGTAAACGAGTGTATTGTCCTGAACCCCAAGTTCCTCCGGGCCTTCTAAAGAAACGGGGAGGGAAATAATCGCACGGCCATTTAAAAAAAGACAGGTATCGTCTGAGGCATGAAGCGTATTAACACGATGAGTAAGCCTCTCTTGTAATACATCGGATAAGTAGTTTCTGCAAAAAAGGGTAATAGCGGCATGAGGATAGTGTTTGATAGTTCTTTCCAACGTGGTAAACAAGCCGCATCGGAGTTCAAACACAGGCCTTGTGTACACGAGTGGGATGAGTTGTGAGTGTCGGCTATCTTCAAATACACAGATATGTTGCACTTGAAAATACCCCCTTATTAAATGGATTGCCTTTTATATCTTATTGAAGCGTGAATGTCTAATAATTACCATATGTTGCATGTCGGTGTAGCATACTGAGACCAGGAATCTTTGTCAAGCTAATAAAAGGCAACTTAATGGATACCTGTATGTGGTAAAAAGTGAATTACAATGTCTTTGTCATGCAAAATTATGCAACCAATAGATTGTTTTACCATAAACATTTAGGATTTATTTTATTAAAGTTAAAATATTTTTTTATATGCTTGACATAACATAATTCACGTAATAGAATCAGGAACAATGTAAAAAGACAAATTTTTTTATCGGTAAATGCCTATGAGTAGAGCGCAAACCCCTATATTTTCAATACCCATGAGACGGGTCGAAGGTTTTTTGGCCGATAAAATCTGCTTTCGTGACGCAAAGGCACGAACACCACATCCGGGTTTGATACTGGAAAATGATTCCCATAACGAAAGTCGATTGCAGATATGGGACAAATTTTTAATCAAGCACGAATATAAAATCTCCAAACAGAACGGCGAACAGTTTGTTGATGTAACCAATGATAATAATATCATCCACAGAAAAGGCAACATCGTTCCTGGTGCGATGACCGTTTCAAAGATCATCCTTCCCTTAGAAATCCTCTTTTCAGAATTGGAAATATCCTCAGTAAATATAAAATTTACCGGTTCGGCTTTTTATGGCGAAAGGACGTGCAATCTCTTTTTGTGGCACTTTGTGAGCAGCGATTATATTCAAATTGAGGTAAAAACCTATCAGCAGGACAGGGTAGTTGCTACCACGATCATCCTGGGGAGATTGAAAACTGCAACTAAACAGGTCAAGGAAGTAGATGAGGCGCTGGTAAATAAAAAATGTCTTGCAAAGGTGCAGGCCTATTTTGAGACACTAGGGATTCTGAGTGATTTTTATGTGAACAAGGATGGATACAAAGATTACACCTATCCTTTAGCCTATATTGCCGCACTCCCTTCAGCAGAGATTGTCAACCAATTGTCCGGTCAGGGCGGTATGATTAACATATTAAGGATGGATTTCGGCAATTTCGAAAGGATTCCGATTACAGGCGATAAAGGCCCCGAAGTAAAGTTAGCGCGAGCAAAGAAGCGTAACACCTTTAATAAAATTATGACAGAGGTAGCAGAAGGGCTTGTTACCTACTATCGCGGCCTTGCTATCGTGAATCCCATAGCCAAATTTCAGAACTCTACAGAACCTGTGCTGGATGCTCTTAATAAGCTGATAAGTCAAAAGGAAGACACCTCCGTGCCTTTTAGCGGCGCCAATAAAGTCTAGCCTTACAAATAGTTGTCCTGCTTACCTCACAGGGCGTGCGAATCTATTTGCCTCAAATATCCTCAAGTTTTCAACATATCGAATATAAAATAATTATCAAGGAATGCTCGTGAACCGTTATGTTCTTTTCACCGATGTGAGTTTAAATCCCAGGCTAAAGCTCGGATTCGGAGCGTATCTTGTCATACCTTCTTCATTTCTCGAAATACCACCTGGAAGAATTATTCGGTCTGAATTAGTTGAGCAGATTAGACTACGAAGATTTGAAGTCACCTCATCGACAAAACTTGAAGTTCAAACCCTTTTATGGGCTCTTGAAGATTTTCAAAAAGAATTATCAGATTCAAGGTGCGGAACACTGGATGTATATTCCGATTCTCAGTGCGTGACAGGATTACAGCGAAGAAGATCTCAATTGGAAATGAATGGATTTTGTAGCAAAGGAACGAATCGTATATTAAAGAATGGTTGTCTCTATCGTAAGTTTTACGAGTTTCATGACACACTGGGATTTGAGGTTATTAAGGTGGTAGGACATTCTCGTTCTTGTTCTCATGATTCGATTCATCGTATCTTTTCGTTTGTAGACAAGGAAGCCAGAAAGGCGTTAAAGCTTTGCATGAAGGGATTCCAGGGAGAGGTTACAACCTAATATACCTTGTTAGAAGATGTTACACTTCGACCTGCAAATGCTTTACCCCTACTGTAAAATACCCAGCCAGTCTTTCAAAAGGAACTGAATGCGGCCGATAAGTAATGACAGCCTGCCCATGACTGTGTAGCCGAAGGATGCGCCGAAGGAGATCATCAGAAACCATATTCCGATCTTTGATACCTTCCCTATCGCGCCTTTGTGCTCGACTGAAAAGATAAAATAGATAAGGAAAGAGATAACGCATAGGAAATCTATATCAGTAAACTCGTTTCAAATTCATTGTATGCAGCTTCAACACAGTTTACACCTACAGATAATTCATTGACTTTGCCCTTTATTTCTGTTAATTTCAAAAAATAGTCTAGCCAATAAAATAAGTAATGTCAAGGAGATAGAAGTGCCCACCATATATCTTGAGACAACCATCCCTAGCTACCTTGTCGCAAAACCAAGCAGAGATATTGTTATTCTTGCTCATCAGCAGTTAACAAGAGAATGGTGGAATAGTCACCGTCATTTATACGAAATATTTATTTCTCAGATAGTTCTTGATGAAATTAGAATAGGCGACCGTGAAATGGTTGATAAAAGGACCGAAGTTCTGCAAGGCATTCCAATGCTTGAGTTAAATAGCGAAGTTGAAAGTTTGGCTGTAAGGTATTTTGAATCATTGCAATTTCCTGTAAAAGCAATACGCGATGCATTTCATCTTTCTTATGCTGTAGTTTATGAAATGGATTTTCTTGTCACATGGAATTGTGCTCATCTGGCAAATGCCAATTTTCTTCTTCGCCTCTCAAAATTGAACAGGCAATGGGGTTATGAAACCCCGATAATTTGCACACCTGAAGAGTTAATAGAGTACCCAAAGGAGGACTGAAATTGAAAGATTATATTGTTGAGGAAGTGCGCGAGGCAGGAGCGAAACTGGCGGAAGCGTGTGGATATAATATACATGCCTTTGCAGATATGCTTCGAAAGCACCAAAAAGAAACCAACTGGCCAACTGTATCAATAAATCAAGTAAAAAAGTCGAAACAGAAACGAACAGAAGTTTTGTAGGATAGATTAGACGTAAGGAAATTAGAGGATTCCTGTTTAGCCACAGATAAACACAAGTCTGCACAAAATTCGTTTCCATTTGTGCCAATTCGTTACTCAACAATTATTGTAAAATATTCAACCAATCCTTGAGTAAGAACTGAATGCGGCCGATAAGCAATGACAACCTGCCCATAACTGTGTAGCCGAAGGATGCGCCAAAGGAGATCATGAGAAACCATATTCCAATCTTTGATACCTTCCCAATTGTGCCTTTGTGCTCGACTGAAAAGATAAAGTAAATAAGCACTGAAATAACCCCCAGCATGATCAGGAGTGTGTTAATGCTGGAAAGGATGGTTTCCCCGCCCGAAAAGACGGGGTGCAAGGAGGGTTTTATCTGTTCCAGGATGAATGCCGAAATAACCCTTGGAATGCTTACCCCGGCGCCAAGTCCCACCACAAATGCAAACGTCCAGCGGCTCAGCCAGGATAATTTCCTCGAAAATCTCAGGAGCATAAAGATACCCAATAGCGAAGGAAAGATTAATGCATATTGAGGTGCCTTTTCTGCAGCTTTTGAAAACATCGGTACGATAAGGGGGTCGTACAGGTCGGGTTTTAAGAAATTAAACCAGGTAATAATGATGGTATAACCCAGGGAAACGCCAACGTAAAGGTTCTCGGCAATTTTAAAAGCAGGATTGTCCTTGTAAAGAAAGCTGTAAATGGCAAGGGTGAGACCTGCACCCAGGATGATTCCAAAACCGTCAGAGGAGAAAGGCAATTTCCCCGATGCCATGAGAAAGATGTTAATGCATACAAATAATCCGATTGAGCCAACAAGAATGAAAAAGTTAGAATCCTTACGCATGCCGTGCCCTTCTGGTTGTAAAATAGATGATGTTACCAAATATAACAAAGAGGATAATAATTACGTGTACCACACTTTGAGGGCGCATCCCGCTTACGGCATTTGCCTTTTTCCCGACCAGCGCCTCATATTCTGCCGCACCCTTGAGGCCGCCAAGCAGACCAGCAAGCTGTTTTGATTGGAGAAAGGGATACATGTCGGGTCCCATTACGGCGGTGCATCCTGCCCCAAGCTCGAATTTATATTTCTCTTTCCCAAACACTATCCAGGTTTCTATCGTTGTTCCCGCGGCGAGGTCAAATAAGAAATCGATTTCTCTGAGTGAGTCTACGCCTTGTAAGACGGGTAAAGTCGTCGTATCATTTCCATAGAAATCTTTGGGAAAGGCAGAATAAAGGTTTTCCCCCATATTGATTACGAGAGACGCTGCCCCTGGTTTATAGCCTAAGAATGCATAGTCTTCGCCATTCTTTTTCTGGTACTGGTTGGCTACAGAGGTCATTGCCTGGTCTGCGAGACCTGGAGCGCCTGTGTAATGTGTCATTCCAATCACCTTCAAATCTCTGCTAAAACAATGATGGAGAAAGGCGATGGCCATGGGCTGTAGCTCTTCCTTCGAGGATGGGTCATAATCAAAGGCGATCATGACGTGGGAGCCTTTTGGCAGCGATTCAATTTTTTCATAAACCCCCTGAACAGGCTCCGAAGGGGGTATGGGCAATTCAAACCGCAATATGAGGGATACGATAACGGCCACGGTGATGATCGCAAATATAATGCGGCGGTCTATCCGTAAAAATCTTTCCACTAATCACCTCCGCCCAGATAAGACCGCTCGATACCAAAAATGATTTTGAGAGAGGTCGCAATTGCTCCGAGACTCACACCCAGAAGGATGCCCCGTTTTGCGGCAAGATTAGGAACTGCCATAATCCAATCGGCTATCGCAGGAATATATTGAGAAATATAATTTCCGATAGGCACCCTTCCCAGCATAACAAGGATAGCCGCAATGAGCAACACGGTGGATTCGTTTGTACGTGCACGGAAGGTTCGATAAGCCGCAGAGGCAATAAAGAAGGCCAAAATGGAAAAGATCGTAGCGCCAGCAGGTACCTGCACGTAGTAATACAGCCAGTCAAACATCGTGCCTTCCTGCTTGTCGTGCCAGAAAAATTTCCCGCCGTTCAGGAAACCGAAGATCAGGGTGATTATAGCCCCAAAGTAGACAAAAACACTGTATCCCCAACCTTCCACCTTTCTTTTAATCCTTGTCCAGTGGAGATGAAATAAGCTGTAAGCGCCAATAAACACGGCGAACCCCGCAATAATCCTATCCCATCTGGATACTACCTCTAATAAATCCTGTGAGAGTTTATGGGGGACATAATACTGCATAGCCATGAGCACGCCCATGACGAATGCAATAACGAGTGGAACGGTACGTTTTAAGAAATTCATAATTGATTATTTAGCCACGAATAAACACGAATTTACACGGATACAAAAAAAATTGTAAAAATTTAGTTTTTTGAAAAACCTCAACAAAATCAGGTTTTAGCGCATTGCGTTCATTTGTGCCAATTCGTGGCTAAAGATATTTCTAAAAGGCCTCGAATAGATGCGTAATAAATACCAACCCGAAACTTGCCAGTACTGTCCCCAATATCAATATAATGATAAGGAGACCTTTTCCCACATCCTGTGCCCTAAGCGTGCCCATGAGCATGGGCTCTCGTGATAAATATGCGCTGGCTGCATAAAGCTCCTCTCCAATCAGGGTGTAGTCACAGGTGGTGATAAAGAAGGGCAACTGGGTATAGGCATCGGTGCCGGCAATCTGGATGGCACCTGTAGTTGCGCCTGTTTCAGCCAAAATCAAGGCTTCGGCATAGAAATATCCGACAAAAAAATTAGCAGCCGGTTTTTCACGGGTCATGATCCCACCTACCGCTGCCACATAGGGAAATTGTTCAGAAGCTACAAGGAAGACATTGTCAGAATTATACGCATCGGGGCGTCCTGCTTCCAGATAAGATTCCTTTACCACCTCCTGACTCACGGACATAACAATGGGGTCGTTATTGACAACCTTCAGATTGGCGTCATAATCTGCAATTTTTCGGGCAATTCTGCTCAGGATGCTTGTTGCAGCAATCGTTGAGATGCTTCCCATTCCTGTTAATCCGTGGACAAACAGTACAGGCTTCCCCATTTCCGTGGCGCGACCCAGGGCCTCATCCACGGCGTCAAGCCCGCCAATCTTTCTCAGGAACATATCAGGGTTTCGTCGTGCATGTACAATAAAATAGAGGATAATGGTCGAGATGATAATCATAATCACAAAATTATTTATCTTTTTTGTGTGTATCAGATTGCCGTGTGCTGTGGCAGAAGCTATCGTATCCAGGAAAACTTTAGCATCGCCCGATACCATTGCCAGTTTGAAATAAAATGTTTGTTTCTTGGGAATTGTTTCCCCGTTATAAACTTTTTTGGGAAATATCTGAACGTAGTGATAATTGCTATTCTTTTTTTTGTAACCGTAAATTTCGGGGGCGCTCGTCCGATAGCTGGTATTTGACTTTATTCGGATAGCCTCCTTTTCGAAGGCGCCGTTTTTATCCTTGTCGATGTAAATCACATAGAAGACGTCAGGTGAGTCGTTGGGGGAAGCAGACCACGTCAGGGATATCGTTTCTCCGGCATCGTTCGGGGTATCAAATGCCTTGAATTCTGCGGGAGGGATAAGGAAAGCAGGTGATTGAGCAACGAGTGTTGAGGTGATAAAAAAAGGTATAAAAAAGATACCGGTAATAAAAAATATTTTTTTTAATAAATTCATGTTTTAAGAATTTTAAACTGGCAGCGTAACCGTCTCGGTTGCGCAAATAGAAAATCTGCCACAAAGAAACAAAGATTTTGTACCTTTGTGGCTTCTCTCTTATAATTTTTGCAATTATAATTTATTACCTTGAAATTACAATAGGAAAGTAAGGGAAATAGAACTTGCTTCGTGGAAAGGGAGAAATGTGCATAAAAAAGGTTTTATTTGAAAGCGCACATAATCTGATATTTTTAATAATGAAAACTATCTATTTCGTATCATTTTCTACAAAATTAGTCTAAAATCCGCAAGAGTACATCTCTGTATGTCTCAAAGTCACTGATGTGCCTTTTCAGAATGCCTATAACTATGGTTTCGTCTAACTTATCATATTGATGAACCACAATATTTCTGAACTTGGCCATCTTTGCCATGATCTCGAAAAGATATTTGTTTATAATATTGTTTTCATAAAGAACTTTGAAGATATCCACATAGCTTTTAGGCGTGCGATATCCTTTGTCTGAAATAATATGATTGGCAATATCTGCACATGTTTCTACCATTATTTGTAGTGTTCTTTCAATAATACGCTGCACCTTCCAGTTTCCTGAATACTCTTCAAGGGAGATGCCAGTAAATTCTCCAAGCTGTTTTGAATATTCATCCAGCTCACTTAATTTTCTCAGTATTAGAGACTTGTCTACCAACTGAGTACCTCCTCTGAAGAATTTCCATTTCCTTTCGGGAAAAATCAAAATACTCCCTGAGGATTAATGACTCAAAAGAATGTCTAAGGAATGGTTTTTTATCAACCAGTAGTATCTTGTTTTCTATTCCCCTTGCGGTAAGGGGAAGGGAGGCAGTATTTAAAATTGTCAGATCTATCTCGTCCGTCTCCAGAAGTTCCATCAGTTTTCCTAATAGCTCCATCTTTACTTGGATTGCATCTGATTCTTCTGAAAGATATACTGCGATATCTACATCGCTCAAGGGAGTAGGCTTACCCTTTGCGAGGCTGCCAAAGAGATAGGCAAATATTACCTTGGGATGTCCATTCAGATATACTTTTGCTTTGGGCAAAAGTTTGTGTATATTTTCAGGCAGTCTATCAAACTTTATCATCGTATCTACCTTTATATTTTTTTCTACCATAAAGGAACAAAGAATTTGTACCTTTGTGGCTTCTCTCTTATAATTTTTGCAATTATAATTTATTACCTTGAAATTACAATAGGAAAGTAAGGGAAATAAAATGAAGATAAAAAATAGGATTTTGTTTTCATCGAGTTTTGTATTTTTTAGCGCTAAAATTGCCTATGCTTCTTGAAAATTTACATTAGATTTTCCGCATGAGAAGTCTTGCCATGTATCCCCCATCCCCTCCTTTCATTTCTGGTAAATAGTACTCTTCTGCATCGAGATAGAATTGGGAGTCGGCGCTGAGGGATTTTTTTATGATATCCTGGTTTTCTTCAGGCTCGATGCTGCAGGTGCTGTATACCAAATACCCTCCGGGTTTCAGCATGGCAGCGCCTGTTTTTAATATTGAGGATTGGAGGTCAGCCAGTTTATTCATGTCTTCTTCTTTCAGCCGCCATCTGGCCTCCACACGACGCGAAAGTACACCGGTATTGGAGCAGGGTGCATCTATGAGCACCCGATCAAATTTGACGTGAAAAGGAACTCTTTCGTCAGAGGCATCACCACACACAATAAAAACGTTCTGTACCCCCATTCGTTGGCAATTTTCCTGAACTGATTGCAATCGTTTTAAAGAAATATCCAACGCACATACCTTGCCAGTATCCCTTAAAAGTTCTGTAATATGGGTTGTCTTTCCTCCGGGCGCTGCACACATATCTAACACCGTATCTGATTTTTCTACTTTCAGGAATTGGGCGACCTTCATGGCAGAAATATCCTGCACAAAGAATAAACCTTCCGAAAACCCTGGTATCTCAGAGACGGTGATGTTATCAACAACTACGGCATTATCGACGGCATATGAATTGATACCATTTTTTTCAAGCAGCTCAATAAATTCCTGTGGGGATATTTTCCTGTGGTTGATACGAAGGAACACCTTTGGGGGAAGATTGTTGATTCTACATATCTCGATGGTCTTTTCCTTACCATACCGGCTAAGCCAGCGTTTTATGAGCCATTCAGGATGACTATAATTGGCCGCCATGTAGGCAGAGGGATTTTTGTCTGGATCAGGTAAGATAGAATGTTGGAACGTACACCACGTGTTTCCCCTTCTGTGTAAGGCCTTCTGCCGATCAGTAACATCTGGTTCATCCGCAGATTTATTTTGAATACCTCTTTCGATAGACCTAAGAATTGCATTCGTAAATCGAACGGCATCCGTCCGGCGGACTAATTTTTTTACCAGTTCTACGGACGTGTTTATTGCGGCGGAAGCAGGAATCTTGTCCAGATAGACGATTTGATAGATACCCAAGCGCAGGGCGTATAAGACCCAGGGTTCTATCTTATTGAGTGGAATCTTCGAAAAGAAGGAAATAAGGGTATCGAGGGATAAGCGATGGCGAATAACGCCGTATACCAGTTCTGTAAGTAGGTTTTTGTCGCGCGGAAACCAATCGGCTTGCGAACATTTTTCAGAGATAAGCTCCTGGGCAAAAATCTCTTTTTCATCAATTTCTCGCAGGATGCGAATACATTCATAGCGGACGTCTGTCTTACTTGAGGAATTTTTCAATTGCCTCTTTTACCTCGTCCAGATATACATCCGTATCCTTGCAATATCCGTGAGGCCTCAGATTCGGCACTGCAAATATAGCCTTGGACATGGCGGCCATCAGGCCAGTCCTGAGTTCCTTCTCGCAGGCGATAGCCACCACACCGTGTATTTCTTCGGACATGACCTTTTGAAGTGCAACGCGACCACCTGTGGCAAGGATAATATGAACCCCATATTTTTCAGAAAATTCCAGTAAGTCTTTAATTTTACATTTCCCGCAGCGTTTACATTCATTTAAATCATTCTTAACATTTTGCTTACACTGAGAATTCTGGATGCAATGAGGGAAGAGGATCAATAAATTTTTGGGAGTACACTTTTTTTTACGAAACTTCATCATAAGGTTATTAATAGAAACAACTTTTTTATCAATAAATTCCATAGTACCTGCCTTTACATTAATAATAAAAATTCAATATCAACACACAAATACCCTGAGAGGTTCCTTTCGTTTTCTTGCGAAAAACAAGGTAGCCTATCAGTGTGCGCTTTGCCTTTTGAACACATATTATAACACTTACAATATAAATTTCACGATAGAAACACGTCATGTGTTATCATTTTATAACCCCGTGTATATTCCTGTGCGTCCATCGCCCGCTTGCCTTCGGGTTGCAATCGTGTAATACAAAGAAAACCGTCCATGGTGGCTACATGGATTCCACAGGGAGCAATCTCAACCACGGTACCCGGGTTAAGAGACGTTTTCGTCTTTGATGCCTCGTGGATTTGTGTCTTGAGTATAATAAGCCGTTTCTTTTCTTCAGTGTCTTTTGGACAGTAATAAGTATAAGCGCCAGGAGACGGGGTGATGCCGCAGATGAGATTGTGAATTCTTTGTGTCTCCTGAGACCACGGAATTAATCCGGTTTCCTTTTTCAATTTGGGGGCAAAGGTTACCTCTTTTTCGTCCTGTTTTGTGTAAGCGGCATTTCCTGTTTCAATGCGGTTTAGCGTATCAATCAACAGTTCCGCACCCATAGAAGCCAACCTTTTTTCAAGTTCTCCTGCATTTTCCCCGGGAAATATAGGTGTCGTTTTTTGGGCAATAATTTCACCCGCATCCATTTTGGCGGTCATGACCACAGAAGTAACGCCGGTAACTGTTTCTCCCTGGATAATCGCCCAGTTAATCGGTGCTGCCCCGCGAAGTTTTGGCAACAAAGATGCGTGAATGTTGATACACCGGTATCTGGGAAGATTAATAATCGGAGTGGATAAGAACTGTCCAAAGGCAACAACAACGATACAATCGGGTGAAAGGCACTGGAGTTGTTTCACAACGGATTCCTCATTAATATTGATTGGCTGCATAATTTCCAATCCCAATTCTCGCGCTGCCTCTTTTACCGGTGAAGGAGACGGTATTTTACTTCTTCCCTTAGGCCTGTCCGGTTGTGTAACAACGGCAATAACTTTATGTGTTGATGTTGCCAAGGAGCGTAAACTGGGAACTGCAAATTCAGGCGTTCCCATAAAGACCACATTCATTGTTTGATAAACCAACCTGTGTTTATAATTTGTTTTTTCACGATTATCGCAAACATTAATTACACAGGAATTCGGATACCTTTATAGGACCGTTCAAATTCTTTTAGCTGATGGGATATGGCCAAACGGTTGGCCGGGCTCATTTTGTCAATGAAAAGACAGCCGTTGAGATGATCAAGCTCATGCTGCCAGGCACGCGCAGCCAGACCTTCTGCCTCGATTTCTATTTTTTGCCCTTTGAGATTGTAAGCGTGAGCCTTGATCCGATGGGCACGGACGATCTTGCCCATAATGCCCGGGAAACTCAAACAACCCTCTTCTTTATTCAATTCCCCCGCTTCTTCTGTAATTGCGGGGTTGATAAATACCTTTTCCTCATGACTGCCGCCATCAGCGTCAATGATAAACAGGCGAACAGACCACCCTACCTGGGGGGCAGCCAATCCAATACCCTGCGCCTGATACATCAATTCCATCATTTCCTCCACCTTCAGGTATACCTCTTTATTGATCTCCGTGAGGGGTTTTGCCTTTTGACGGAGCACAGGGTCTGGATAGTTAACTATATTCATTAGCAGTATTAGCAGTAAAGATAAGACAAGTGACGTGTGGCGGATGACGTTTTCCTCGTCATTCGACACACGTCATTATTTCGTTCGACTGAGCTCACGACGAAGTCTAAAAACTTACACAAACTTGTCCTCATAAAAATGGGGAAAAGATGTTTTTACAGGAATACTATAAAAGTCACATAATTTTAATTTACTATAATAAAAAATCACACAGAATGCAAGCTTCTTTCGTTTTCCTGTTGACTT
>JACRII010000132.1 GCA_016235875.1 Planctomycetota bacterium | reverse complement strand
TTCCCACGCCCCCTTTAATCCCAATAACTGCTTAAATAATTCCTTGTCTTGCATCCTACCCTCCTGTCCTTTTTGAAGGATAGTCTCCTATATCTCTACCCCCTTTTCAACCCCTTTCCATACTATTTCCTGATGAACCAAGAATATTTAAACTCGCCTGACCTGTTGGTCTCATGTGTGGAAAACAACCGGTTGGAAGGTCATCTTTCCCAACAGTCCTTGAAGAACTTATAAGTTCTCCCGTTGTGTCATGTATTGCGTATGTCCAGCAATTCACACTTTCATCAAATACAACGGTATATCCATCTTCTGTTTCCCATCCATGACAGGATTCATCACCCCACTGTTTGGCTTTGAAGTCTGTGCCATCCGGTTGTGTTAACGTGTGTATAAATGGTGCAGCAGGTATAGCATATCCCACTTTATAAGGCAAAACAAACCAGGCAAAAGCGACCATGATAAAAAAAGACAGACACATATTCTTTGTTTTCTGTAACATATATAGTCTCCTTTCTGTAGATTATTTTACAATTTCGATTTGCTTTATCCAGAAAAGACCTCCTCTCTCATCGCCTGTGTATTCTATCTTTGCTTTTATTTTTTTCCCATAAAAATCTGAGGATATTTCCTCCTTTGTATATAGGGTAACAAATTGTCCTTCTTTATCCTTTAGAAAATTAGGGCCTTTTACGTTTTCCACCTTTTCTATTGAGATTACAAGTTTGTAAAGAGTCATTTCAGGTTTTATGCCCATGAGTTTTGATGAAATCAAACTATATTCTTCAACACGCCCTCTTACAACAGTTTCATTGGGCATAACGGGCACAGCATCCGCTGTCGCGACTATGTCAAATAAAAGGAAAATTACAAGGGCAAAAAATTTTAGTTTCATTGTCCGGTCTCTATAAGGCCATCCTAAAAGTTAAGACGACACAATTTAAGGTAAAGAGGGTATAAATTTCATGCAACTTTTCTGTTCATCTTTAAAATATAGTCTTTATTCTTCACCGCGCTCTTTTTCAGGGACATTTATTAAGATATAACCATTGGTTTTCTCAACCTGTGCACCTGTGGAGTTTATGAGACCTTTCAACTTTCGATAGTTTTTTCTCTTAACGGTGGAAGAACCAGACACAACGGTAAAGTCAAAACTATCGTTATCAAAAAGGTTTCCGCTCGTATCGGTGAGTTTTACACCATAAGTAAATGTTCCAAGTTCTGAACGCGTCGGAATGCTCAGGTAGTGTGAATGAGTTCTTGTCTTTCCGCCATCAATGCCTGTTAAAATTTTACTAAAGTTCACCGTGGTTTTATCAGGCTTGGTTATATAAGGCTGTACATAAAAATTATAGAAGGAAGAGCCATTGTTGGTTTCTTCAACAGTAAAGGGTCCTAAAGTCCTACCTCTGGGAACTGTAATCTTTGAAGGAGGCGTCAGGGTATGCGAAATTATGGGAGTTTCTAACCAGTTAAGGATATGCCCAACAAGTTCCCAATCGGAACCGTTATCATTCATTTCATCCTCACCATCTAACGTAACACCATCACGATCAGAATCTTCTTCAATCTCCGGATGAGGACCAAAGAGAACCGCCTTTCCCGAACCATACTGAAAGGCGACAATACCGGGTTGACCGTCATCTGCGAATGTCGCCAGTACCGTAACTTTAGATTCGGATCCTTTATCTGTCTTGAAATATGGGCCACCGAGATAGATAATATCTTCAGAATAAGGGACTGTTTTGTAACTAGAGAGTATGGAATTTTCGTTCTCGAAATTAAAAGTATACATAACCCACTTTCCTGCGTAATAATCGGCGATCTTTCTCAGTTCTCCAACACCAGTGCCGGGAAAAAGATCTAAATCGTATCCAGTTTCATCATCATAGGTCACACCTCCCCACTCAACTCTATCAACGGCAAAATATGCTCCTGCACATATACCAAAATATCCTCCTCCATTTTTTACAAAATTGCGAATGCGTTCCTTTCCTGCCTTAGCTATAAACTTATTGTACCAATAAGCATATCCTCCGGGAAATAAGATAACCTTATAGAGGCTTGAAAAATCCTGGGTAGAATAATTAAGGTCACTATCGCTTATTTCCTCGTAGGTTCTCCCCGCTGTTGTCAGCATATTTTTGATTGCAGTTACTCCATCCGGCCATACACCATAATCGTACAGATATGTGCCAGTTCTTGAATCATTATAAATGGCAACATCAGCGCCATTCAGGGCAAACGCTACTTTTGCAAAAGAGGTAGAAAAAAGGTAAGTCATTAATATAAAAAAGAATACTGATAATTTAAGACATGTCTTAGTTATATATTTTCCTTTCATTTTACACCTCCTGTCTTTAGTAGAAATCTTTTTAGGCTTAATGTTTTAAAAAAATAGTCTGGTTATTTCTCTACTATTGCCCGTTCAATAGTTACTGGAGTAACCGGAACATCGCGTTGTCCTGCCTTTGAAGTGGTAGAGACACTCTCAATAGCATCAACCACATGCATCCCTTCCACAACCTTGCCGAATACGCAATAACCCCAGCCACTGGAGGTCTTTCCTTTATGATCGAGAAAGGAGTTGTCTACGGTATTGATGAAGAATTGTGCGGTGGCGGAGTGGGGATCCATGGTGCGTGCCATCGCTACAGTACCGCGTTTGTTCTGAAGTCCGTTGTCGGCCTCGTTAGTAATTGGAGCATGCGTTGACTTTTGCTGCATGTCTTCGGTAAAACCTCCGCCCTGAATCATAAATCCCTTGATTACCCGATGAAAGATGGTGCCGTCATAAAATCCGTCACGCACATAGCCGAGAAAGTTTTCCACCGTTTTAGGGGCTGCTTTTGGATCAAGCTCCAGGACAATAGGGCCTTTGCTGGTTTCCAAAAGAACGCGCGGGTTAGATGAGGCTGCCCATGCTGATTGTGCAACACAAAATAAGGCGATAAAAAGTATAATTAATGTCTTTTTCAAAATACGCCTCCTTTCAAAGATATTAAATGTTAAGAAATTCCAATCTGGTAAGGGTAATTCACGAATGACCCCTACATGCTGTAATATTTTTTTCTTATTTTATCACGAAGGGTTTATGGTAGCAATGCCTTTATACATGTACCCGAATGTTTTAGGGGTCTTTTCCAGGTAAAATTGGTCTAACTTTAGAATCTTTAAATTACAAGACTCCACGAGTGCTTTGATATTCCGGTTTAAGTTGCAGCCGCAGGAAAGAGCCTTATTAATTGGATTCAATCGATGCTGCCATTTCTGGACTCGGTAATCAGGGCTAAGACCATGTTCAGCAAAACAGAATCGTCCATTCGGTTTCAGAATTCTGGCAATTTCTGACAAGGCTCGATGGATATTTTTAATACTGCATAGGGTAAACGTACTGACGACGGTATCAAATGTTTGGCTAGGAAAAGGTAACAATTCTGCACTTACTGTATGGTAGTCTACCTTGATAGGGGAGGATTTCAACCTTTTTTCAGCCTTAGAGTGTATGTGGATGTTCACATCAACGCCTGTAATTCTACGAACATTTTCGGGGTAATAGGGTAAGTTCATTCCTGTGCCAAAGCCAATTTCTAGAATCTCTCCCTTCACCTCTGATAGTGTGTCCTTGCGGCAATCAACAAGGATAGAACTGGACATGACATATTCCAGTATATGTGGGAAGATATATTTTGCATAGAGTCCCATATTTCCCTTCAAGATGAAAGTCAGTGATGATTTAACATACATAAGTAAAGAGTACCGGCTTGATTTTAATTTACGGCTTGATTATGCTCTATTAGCTTAATGGGGACAAAATTAAACTAATGCACATAGCGGAAATACACTATAAACAAATCAATACAGCAATATTTATTAGACTCATTCT
Source organism: Planctomycetota bacterium (assembly GCA_016235875.1). GTDB lineage: Bacteria > Planctomycetota > Brocadiia > Brocadiales > Brocadiaceae > Wunengus. The sequence goes on along the minus strand of JACRII010000132.1, from coordinate 67,046 downwards.
TCTTTTCCCGATTCATAAATCCTGATTTCTCTATCCTCGATTATGATAAGGCGCTTGGCAAATAACTTGTCTCGGTATGTTTCTAAAAATCGTTTCATTGTATTTAATAAATGTTGTGTCCTTGTTTTGCTTAACTTAAATACGATAATACCACCAACGTTGTAAATCACAAACTTTCGATAACTCTCAAAGTCGGCATCCCTTGTTACAATCCAAGACTTACTTTCTTCTGCAATCTTGTACACTACTCCATTCTTAATACCGCCTTTTCCTATCTTTTTAAGATGATTTACTCGAAACCCTTTCTCCTCAAGAAATCTAATCAGGGCAAAAGGCATATTTTCGTCAAGAAGGAATTCAATACTCATAGCGCATAAGCTTCATATTCGCACAATTTTGCTGCGTAATGTATTGCCGCTTTTATGTCTTCTGGTGTAAGAGAGGGGTAATCCTGGATAATGGATTCTATGCTTTCTCCTTCAGCAACAAGAGAAACGATTAAATAGACAGGAATTCTTGTCCCCTTAATGCACGGCTTGCCATGACAAATGTCAGGATCAGATGAAATTCTTTGCAATAGTTTTTGGTTTTGCATTATTTATCCTCCTCGTTTGTACTTAAAGGCTACAAAAGGTAAATTAGCATAGTTTAATATAACTTACTATCTCATACTTATACAATAATATCGGGATATTTGGTTAGTTACCAGATTCTTTTAATAATTGATGAAATTGACTTAAATCGCGGATGAATATCATTTTATCGGTTGTTTCTTGCGGTGGTATAACGAATTCAAAACGGATCAAATTGTTAATAATACAAATGACCCTACCACCGACCACCTTGCTCTTTGGTATTATCGTATAGAAAAAAATCTGGATGTATTCTGTATCCTTTAAGAAATATAATGGACGACCAGCAGCAGGGTCAGTTGCATCTAAACTGAAATTACTATTGTAGATAACTTGCCCTTGGCCTGTTTGTTTGCGCCATTCCTTACGAGAGAAGATCATTAGAAGTGAATCAGATTGTTTAGCAAATACCAAGAAGCCTGCTTTGTCCACCATAAATTCGGTATAGCCGTCACCCTGTATATTTGACTCTATCATAACTTCTGCAGTTGCGGTAAAAGTGGCAATAGGTTTTCCATATGGGTTTTCAGCTTCCATTCGTTCTATTATCTTTTTAAGAGAAATATTTATCTCTTCACCTGGAAATTCCTTTGCTGCTTGGCGAAATAAAGGAGCAACCGTTTCTCTTAGTCCTTCATTCTCTTTCCGAAGTAACAGTATTTCTGTTTTAAGTTCTTTGTTTTGTTCGCTAAGTGATGTATTTGTTTTTTGAAGGTCATTTAAATCTCTCTGCAGGGAAGGTAATTTCATATATTGGAAATAAAAAAACCCACCAAGTAAAATTAACACAATTACTACAGTGATAAATTTCCATAGCGTCGGAAGTGTTCTAAACCAGCCTGCCCATTTCTTTACATTATCATGATCCGGGATACTCATATATCCATTTTAATGTAGTTATTAAATATTTTTTGGATAGGGTATTTATGCCTTTTCCGGCAGATCGGAGCCTCTAATAAGGTACTTTAAAAATGTCTTTGCGGACTTAAGGGTCCTTCTTATTTCTCTGGGAGAAAGGAGCATTTGCTTTGCTTTATAAAAAAGGTAAGAAGGTCTCAGGTAAAACGCGCGCCGTGCATGGTCGCAAAACCTGACGAGTTCTTCAGATGACAAGGTATCTGTGCTGATGACTGTATTGTGAAGCCCTTCTTGGGTAATCCACTGTTTGTAATCAGAGGTGCTGATGAGTCCCCGCTCCTTGTACCACGCATACGCCTCTGTCCCTGGATAAACCATAACAGGATAGAACTGGACGGTATCGGGATTGAGCCTTTTGGCTAATTCAAGGGTTTCCTGGAGGGTTTCCTTCGTTTCGCCTGGCAGTCCGGCCATAAAGCAGCCGTGGATCAAAATTCCTGCCTTTCTGGCATTTATCATAAAAGATTCCATTTCTTCGAGATTGGACTTCTTTTTCATGTTATCCAGAATCTTCTGGCTCCCGCTCTCAAATCCCACGCAGAACGAGCGACAGCCGGCTTTCTTCATAATCCGCATACTCTCGTAATCCAGGCCCACCCGGGCATTGGCAGTCCACGAAATTTTTACACTTTTTTGGAGTATGCGTTCAGCCAGTTCTTTGCATCGGTTTTTATTGACGGTCATGGTGTCATCTTCAAAAAAGACGGCCTTCGTCTGCGGAAAATTTTCTACAATGTATTCCATCTCTGCAACCACATTTTCCACGCTTCTTACCCGAAATCCGCGCCCCATCAGGGTCTGCGGGTATACGCAGAAGGTGCACGGGAACGGGCATCCCCTGCTTGTGGTGATAGTTACCATGGGGTAGAGGGCGTTGGGGTTGAAGTAATTCTCTATCCTAAGAAATTGCTTGTAGACCTTGCTTACAAATGGCAGCTCATCCAGGTTTTCTATGTAAGATCTTCCGGGGTTGTGAATGATGTTGTTTCCTTCGCGAAAACTCAGCCCTGATACGCTTCTCAAATTCCCTTGACTTTCAAGGGTTTTGGCGAGGTCTAACAGGGTGTAATCATACTCATAGCGCGTAATAGCATCAACCCGTTTATCTATATTCAAGGTTTCTTCGGGAAGCGCCGATACATGGGTTCCTACAAGGGTTATAAAAGAAGATGGACATGTTTCTTTCAACTGGCCGGCAACGGCAACATCGTTGTAAATACTCGGTGTGCTGGTATCCAGGATAATGAGGGATGGCTGAAACTTCCTGGTTCTCTCGATGACATCGTCAATGGAATAGTTATCTGCCGGGGCGTCTATCAAATCGACATCATATCCGTTTTCGCTTAAGACCCCCGTGGCATAGGCCAGCCACATGGGAAAGTACAGAGTTCCGCTCTTGGTTACGGCAGGGCTGCGCTGCGGGCGGGAAAATTTTGGAAGGAATGGTGGATTAAGTAAAAGTATTTTCATAAATTTCAATTTCACAAGTAATTTTCAAAGCACATGATTATATTTCCAATGGTTTTTAGTTCTATTTTTCAGTGTGAACTATTTAGCGTTTGAGCATATTCTTCAGTAATCGTATCCCATACCGGGTGTAGTTTTTCACTTCTTTTAGACTTTTAACGTGGATAAGGGTATTTGTGACGTAAGGTGGGTTCAGGTATAGGGATTTTAGGGCTTTTTTGCGCATCTCAATAAGTTCTTCTTTGGTCACATGAAGCGTGCCTATGGCTGGATCGGAAAAATAATTATGACCAACGGCTGTTTCTGTAAGGATTCCTAATTCTTCAGCAATCCTGTAAAATTCAGTCCCTTCATAGGGAATAGCAATGTGGATTTCTGAGAAATTACAACGGAGTTCTTTGGCGAGGCGCAAGGTATCCATAATCATCTCCCGTGTTTCCCAGGGAAAACCTATCAGAAAAAAACCATAGGTTTTGATCCCGAGTTTTTTGCATAGCCTCACTACCTCGCGTGCCTGTACTTGGGTGGTGCCCTTTTTGATTCTTTTTTGGATTTCGTCATTCCCCGACTCAATCCCAAATGCCACCAGCCAGCATCCTGCCTTTTTCATCCAAGTCAAGCGTTCTTCATCAATAGTATTTACACGGCTGTTGGCTACCCAAGCAATGTCAAGCTTACGGTTTATAATTTCCTTGCATAATTCGATCACTGATTTTTTATTCATAGTGAAAGTGTCTGCGCGAAAGAAGAAGTTCTGTATGTGGTATTTATTTATGCACTCTTCAAGTTCTGAAATGATATTCCGTACTGATCGTTCCCGCAGTTTGGTTCCTGAAATAAGGGGGGACAAACAAAAGATGCACTGGGAAGGACAACCCCGGGAAGTCTGGATTGTTGCCTGTGGTTCACCAGTATCAGGACGGGTATAAAGGTGGTTGTTTATCAGGTCTCTAGCAGGAAATGGGATTTTATCAAGATTCGTCCAGAATGGTTCTGGTTCTGTTTGGATGATCTGGCCAGTGTGGTTCTTGAATAAGATTCCTTTGACTTTATTTAAATCCGATCCCTGTCTTTTCGCAAGGATCAAGTTGTTTATAATTGTTTCAGCCTCGCCGACAATAGCGACATCCATAACATCATAAACAGATTCTTTCAGGTCTTCTTTGTTGCAGGTATAAAAGTGGGCTCCTTTTGCAATAGTAAAAATTGCTGGGTTCCATGCCTTTGCAATGGAAAACGCCTTCATATCGTCTTTAATGGTAGGTGTAGTGATGCTCATTACTAAGAACTCAGGCTGGGTAGTTTTTAATTCCTCTTCAAAGTGACTCCACTGTTTTCTCTCAGCAGGATAATCAGCAATGACAGGTATGGCCTCTATTTGCCTTAGCATTGAAGCAATGTATCCCAAATCGTTGGGTGGGCGCAATGATGTGGCACTGCTCCCATCAACTTCTGCCTGGCAACGGTCTTCCCCCCGCTGGTAAAGACCTACTGGTGGGTTAAATAAAAGTGCTTTTTTAAATTTCATAGCGTACGATTTTATTATGGACACAAATAAGCACAAATTATCGGGATTTAAAAATTATTTATCTGTGAATAGCTGCGTAAATCTGTGTGTTCTAATTAGTGTACAATGTAGATAAATACAATAGATACTATAACCCATAAACTTATGTTAATAATCATGGGTTTATCTGTAAACATAATCTCTGTAGGACTACCCCCTTTTTCTTTTTGATGTACTAAATAAAGATACCGAAAGATACCGTACAATACAAATGGAATCGTATAGATGAGTTTTGAAGTGCCGAGTTTTTCAACCGTATCTTTTGCCATGGTATATAGGGCATAGCAGATCAAAGTAGATGCTGTGACGACAGCAATCATCTGATCCAGGAAGTAGGGGCTATAGTGTTCTAAGACCTTTCTATGGCTTGTAGCGCTATCTTCCAGCAGAATGAGTTCGTGCCTTCTTTTGCTGAAACCCAGAAATAGCGATAAAAGGATTGTACACAGGATCAGCCACTGCGAGGCGACTACGGAGATAATGACTGCGCCACCTAGCACCCTTAACACAAATCCTGCGGCAATAGAGACGACGTCGATAATTACGATATTTTTTAAGTAAATACTGTACCCTATATTGAGTAAGAAGTAGGCAAGGACGATGATCCCAAACAAGACGTTCATGTAAAAAGCAAAAAAAAGACTAGTAAGGCAAACAAGGACGACGATCTTAACCGCCGTGTCTTTCTTTAGCTTTCCGGACGCAAGTGGTCGTCTGGACTTGACAGGGTGTAGTTTGTCTTTTTCAAGATCAACAAGGTCATTAATCATGTATGCACAGCCTGTGATCATGCAAAAGATGGTAAATCCGATAATGGCCTCGATGCCCTTTAATGGATTGAGTAGGTTTTTTGAAAATAGCAAGGCAGTAAATACAAAAAAGTTTTTTATCCACTGCTCTGGTCGCATGGATAAAAGAATATATTTCAGCAAGTCCTCTTTCATCGGTCTGATTTTCTCATATTCAAGGTTTCTTCGGAAAGCGCCGATACATGGGTTACTACAAGGGTTATAAAAGAAGATGGACATATTTCTTTCAACTGGCCGGCAACGTCGTTGTAAATACTCGGCGTGCTGGTATCCAGGACAATGAGGGACGGTTGAAACTTTTTGGTTCTTTCGATCACATCGTCAATGGAATAGTTATCTGCCGGGGCATCTATCAGGTCGACGTCAAATCCATTTTCGCCTAAAACACCTGTAGCATAGGCCAGCCACATGGGAAAGTACAGAGTTCTGCTCTTGGTTACGGCAGGGCTGCGCTGCGGGCGGGAAAATTTTTTAAGGAATGGTGGATTAAATAATAAAACCTTCACCTAAACTATCATCCTTGTAATTTCGTCATATTGGCGTAGCTGTTCGGCTGCAAAGCCAAGTTTTCCTTTGAACCCAATAGCCTTTGTGGGACAGACTAAAAAGCAATAGAGACACTCTACGCAACCATTGTCCTGATTCTCAATCGTTTCAGGAAGCCTGAGTCCAGTCGGGCAGTAATCCCTGCACTTTGTACATCTACCCTTGCACAAGGTCTTGTCAAAAGTGAAACCATGAAAGACCATGTCTTCTTTTATAAAGTTATCTTGCCGGAGTCCGGACAGGAAAAGGAAGTGACCAAATAATTTTGTAGAACACAAATAATTAAAAAATGGTGTATTCCGAATGGCAAGAAAGTATCGCTGGCGTTTTGGGCTGTGAATGAAAGAAACGAGCGCATTTGCCTTTGGTTCCTTGAATTTCCTGGTGATTGCAGACAAATCCAGAGATTTGACGAATTCATGATACTTATTAGTAAGTATTCCTTCATCTTCGGCTGCCTTCAGTGTTTTAACCTTGCGATAATTAAATTTAGCGATTCTCGCACAGGTTAAATCAATAAGGTATGGATCGATTCCTACGATGATAAGCCCTGTACACAGGGGAGTGCCACGAGTAGGCCCAAGCCCTTCCATGCTAATGAGTCCATCAACGATGTGAAGGTGTGGTTTTATCTTTTTGTTGATGTTGAGTATATTTTTGGCTAGGCTCTTATGAGTCTTTTTCTTGCTTTCCTGTCCGACGAGGCATCCGATCATATTTTTCAGGCATACACTCATTCCCACTTCAAAATGGGTTTTTAGTTTGGGTAGGTTAATGAAAAAATCCGTGTCCAGGCATTCCTTTGCAACGCCTGACTTTATCCCATTTTCAAACGTTACCTCCACCTTTTCAGAATAATTTAAATCGACCACCTTGATGCCGTAATGCTCACCCAATTTGTCAATGCCCAGCCTGGAAATTACGCTAATACCGTTTCTGTAAAACCCACTATTTGTCCCCTCACCCATGGTTAGATTTTTGTATCCATTCTCCATGAGGAATTCGATAACAGCGCCAACAATCCTGAGGTCGGTAGTGTTGCCCGTTAAGGCGTTCATATTGCTGTTCAGATTGGGTTTTAAAAATATCTTTGCAGTATTTGAAGCGGGCAGCAGGTCTTTATATCGTTCTAAGGTATGAAACAATACATTCCGAATGTCGTCTTTGGAATATGCCCGCATGATGTCTAATCTGAATCCCGAGTCGGCAGGTTTTGTTAAAATCTCTTCAAAATTTGATTTTACAGACATTGTGTTCATATTTGTAGTCCCTTTTATTGTGCATTCTGATATTAATTGCCCAATTTGTATTAAAACAAATTATACCAGGAATTTAACAGACTTGAAAATAGTTTTTATACAGTTTGATATTCTATCTTTTTACGCAATTCTCCGATGATCTTCCTAACGGCTTCTAAGACGTCAGTTACCTGTATCTTTTCCATACACTCTTTATAGACTTTGTGCTTGCAGATATCCTCATCACAGTTAAATCTGCAAGGGAAGTCTTTTTCTACAACCTTGTGAATATTCCCATACGGTCCTGTCTCCAGACTCTTCGAAGGCCCAAAGATGGCTACTGTGGGTGTTTCCATGGCGGAAGCGATGTGGAGGGGGGCACTGTCGTTGCAGATAAATAAGTCCAATTTTTCTATGATACCTGAAAGGAGCCTGAGGTCTGTTTTTCTTGCAAGATTGACTGCTTTATGGCACATCTTCATTATTATACTGTCAATGAAGTCCCTTTCCTCTGGCGAGCCGGTAAATATAACCTGTGCCCCGTATTCGGTTATGATACTATCAGCCAGTTTTGCAAATCTATCAGGAAACCAGGATTTTAATTCCTTCCGGCTTCCCGGATGAATACCCACCAAAAAATCTGCGCGATTAATCCCTTCCTGCACGAGAAGCAAATCCGCGGTATTTTGTTCTTTGGAATCGAGGCACATCCCCCATTCGATCTTGTCGATATTACCACCTAAAAATTTGACGATATCCAGATGATAGTTAATTCTATGTTTTACCTTTTTAAATGGCACCACATGAGTAAGCAGATACCCTCCACCACCAACCTTATAACTTGCCTTATATCGGCTCTTGCTCAAATAGGCTAACAACAGGATATCCCGTATATCTGCCCTTGCCTCTATTACCAAATCATACGTTTTTGACCTGAGAGTCTTCAAAAATCTCAGATAATCTTTTACTGCTTCTTTAAAACCTTTAGGATAAAACCAGAAGTCATCGTACGTGAGAATTGCATCAACATATGGATTGTTAAGTAAAACGTCTCTTGCGCTGGAACTGGTTAAGAAAGTTATCCCGGCATCAGGATAAAGTTCCTTCAACGGTTTCAAAATTGGTAGTGTCATGATCACATCGCCGATATAGGCAGTACGAATGACCAGAATTTCTCTGATGTTGGTTAAGGGAACGTTTCTCTTTTTAAAGAGGTTTATAGGTGTCCATAATGCATATCCCAATAAGTCAGCAATAATGGTAAAATCCCTTTTCTTACGGTTTATAACTCTGTAATACAAATTCTTTTTCCTCAAACGGTTTAAACAGAACCAGAATTTCAAAAAGGCGTTTTTTACGGATTCCTAGAAGTTGGTGTGCATAGCCTGTCAACTACGTTTTGCATGATATTTGTTCAGCACGGTGCCCAGCGAAGTTATCCCCTTGCCCTTGAGTGATGCAAGTTCTGTGTGTATTAATTCCCCGGAGAATCTATTGGCTTCAACCACCATAATGATATTATCAAGGCCATACATTGCCAGGATATACTCAAGTCCATCTGAAAACGATGGCGTGTCGTAAATGATTACGTCATACTTTGATTGAAGGGTACTTAAAAACTCCTGTATCTTCCGGGAATTTTCTGGTATCCCTGTTCTACCAGAAAGATTCTTGCCAGCGGAAAGCAAAAACAAAGTATCTCCTTTTAATTTATATTACCTGCGCTGGCAGGTAAAGATGAGACGATAGTAGCTCTATCGCTATTTTTTATCAGTACATTACTCGTTGCTTTATAAATGGGTGTAGATAGGAACCCAAAAAGGAGGGAAGAAAATATTATTGGACCAAAAATACTAAAAAACAAAACCCTTCTTTTAACAAGTATACGCCAGTATTTTTTTAATTACACTCACTTTGCCTTTATTTATTATTGCCCTGGACTTACAACAATAGAAGAAGCTGCAGTACTCTCTCCCGTTTCGAGAACCTGTTTTGTCTGAGGCCAGAACGTAATAGCACTTTCCGCTGATAATGCCACAGAAAGGATGCTTCTTATATGATTAAGCACAGATTCTGTACTTGCTATAAAGGTAGGCGGTACATAGACAATATCGCCTTTTTGAAGCAGGATGTTTTGGGATACGTCTCCTTCCTTCAGCAGTTTTTTAAGGTTATATGAAACAATATTGGCCTTTTCAGTAGTACCACGGATTATGAATACCTTACTTTTGTTTCCGTCAGTTGTAAAACCACCTCGTTTCGTAATCGCTTCTAATAAGGTTTGTTGTGGGTCGTTGCTTATAACGCCAGGATTTGTTACTTCGCCAATAATTAAGACTTGTTTATTTTCACGTGGTACATAGACCACTTCACCATCTGTGAGTGTTAAATTTTTACTTAAGTCTCTATTGTCTAATATTTGTTGATAATCCACTATTCTAATTGGAGATTTATTATCTTTTCCCATAATGATAATATTGTTTTTGTTTGCATCAGTTGTGAAATTCCCTGCCTTTGCGATTGCTTCTAAAATTCCAAGTCTTACACTGATGCCTATGGTACCCGGAGTATTAATTTCTCCTAATACAGTTACCTTCCTTTCGTCTTTAGGAACATAAATAATATCGTCCTTTTGGAGTATAATATTTTGTTTTGTGTCTCCTTCTCTTAATAGTTTTACCATATCTACCATAATAAGTTGATTTGCGCCTTTTGAATCTTTCCTGATAATAGTAATGCCTTCTTTATTTGCGTTTTCAGTAAAACCTCCAGCATTTGAAATTAATAGCGAAACTGGCTGCGGTTTTTCTATTTTAAAAACGCCCGGATTGTTTACCTCGCCAATTACAGTAATTTTTTTGCTCTGATAACTGGAAACCATAACTGTAACTTGTGGGTCTTTAATATATTTTTTAAGCCCCTCAGTTATCTTATCTCTCAGTTGATACGGAGTAAGTCCTACAACTTTCATATCATTTAACAAAGGCAGCGTTAACATGCCTGTGGTATCTACTTGTGGAGAGCTGGTGAGGTCGCTATTCCTGAAAACACTTATTTCCAGCTTATCTCCTGGTCCTAAGATATAATCGGTTAGATCTTCCTCATGAATTTCAGGGACTGCCGTTTCTGTAGCATTAATATTAACTGAATACACGCAAACCAGCCAAAGAATAACAAAGAGAGAAGGGTTTTGTTTTATTACTTTAAGGAAGGTATTTTTAATCATAAATTACCGTTTTACGAACATGTTTAGAGATGAGAGATGCGCTCAATTTCTGGTTGTTTGATTATATCATCTCGCAGTCCATTTGCAATGAAAAATCAAGACGTCTTAATTCTGTTTTTCATAGAGTATGATATGAATGCTTGGAGAACTGATGTCCCTCTGCTGTTCAATTTTTCCTCCTACATCTGCCAGGATTATATTCTCAACCTCCCTCAAATTCTATATTTTCAAATCGTACATATTCCAGAATTTTTTCTTTGGTAGTTAATTTCTGATAAAGGAATATGTGAAGTCTATCTATGTAATGATTTTCCAAATTTCTTTTTACTATGCGCGATGCCGTGTGATCATCAACATTCAAGACAGTTTTTAGATTCTCATGAATTTTATTTTTTTTGCTACCACCCAGAAAAAAATGCAGATCACCGATCAGTTTAAAAAGAAAAAAACCCACATAACAGGAATACCCCTGACAAACCATTGAAACGGAAACCATATAAATAATCTGAGGATGTCGCGGAGAACGCCTTCGTTTACTGTCATTTATTACCGATGGATACCTTTATTCCTTATAATCTATCACTACTGTCCGGACGTTTTGATCAAAACATATGGAATGTGTCATTTGCCTTTCAATCTAAGTATTAGATTAAACATCTTCTCAATATAGAAAGTCCTGGGATTCGTATAGTATTTGGGATATAATAAATTTTCCTTGTCCTTTACAAACCCTTCCTTTATCGCTATCTGGTAAAGCTTGGTATGAGGTTCCACTCTCATGGAATTGAACTCAAAATGCACGCGCCCTCCCATCTGCATCTTTGCCTTCAGGCTGAAAAAAAGCATGGACAGAAACGCCGTAATGCTCTGGTCCGGAGGGTTTTTGAAGAAGTTGTAGCATACCTCGTAGCCGTCGATACTCTTTAGGAGTTCGTAAGATTCGAGAATATCTTTTTTTGTTATGTTCTTCCCAAGTGACTTTAAAACCTTTTCTGAATAGCCGTCAGGGGAGAGGATTATCTTCCTGCATCCGGCAGTCTTGACCAGTTCCACAAACTCCTTTTTCAACCCTTTTTCACTGAACCACGCAGACCATTTAACCTTCAGACCTCTCTTAATTATCTCGTTGCATATATCCTCTGCATGTGTCAAAGGTATGTTGAAAACGGAATCTACAAAGGTAAAGGTGTCGATGCCATTCTCCTTGAGCAGAAGCTCTATGTCGTCAACTACCCTTTTCGGCGCCCTTAGCCTGTATTCTTTTCCATTTAAAAAACCGTATATGCAATAAACGCACTTAAGGGCACAACCTCGCTTTGTCTCTATCCCTATCGTCTCCATGACTTCTTTATAATCACTGGCAGGGATAATTTCTCTGTCTGGAAGATTGACACCGTTCAGATCTACCTGTCCTCCATGCCCTGAGAATACAACATTACCATCTTTCCTGTAAAAGACCCCCTTTATCAGTTCAGGTGTACCGAGATTATCGAAAAGGGCCGAGACAGTCCTCTCTCCTTCCAAAAAGACGCCATAATCTACCCTCGGCTCGTCCTCCATTATCTCTCTTGCGAACATGGAAAAACCTGAGCCTCCTACTATTATCTTTGCATTGGAGACAGCCTTTATCTCATCAATGGCCTTCTTTAGATAAGAATAATAGAAGACCACCTCTCTCTTGTTGGTGGAATCTATATTCCTTAGTGATATTCCTATGGCATCGGGTGAAAAATCCTCGACAATCTCCTTCAATTCCTCAAAAGGTCTTTTGGAGGTATTTGTATCAAATCCGCGGACATCATGATTTGCGATTTGCGCCTTAATGCACGCCAGGCCTAAGGGAAAGACTGGCGGTTCATTCCCGCCAATGTATGATTGAACAAGAAGGACTTTCATTCCACTGCTCTGCCTGTCAGTCTCTTCGCAAGCCTATAGGTTGATCTGAGACCGGTATACAATGACTTAAACACCGGCTTCATTGGTCTGCTGTTAAGTATGTCCACGGTAGGAGAACTAACAAAGAACCTGAGTAGCGGACTCGGAAACTTGCCGTTCTTTGACAGTGTTATGAGGAGATTTAAATAAGTCTGGCTCCTCATCGTATAGCTCTTCTCGTATATCTGCTTTTTCTCATCGGCTATAAGGCCATCCTTCCTTGCCTGCTCGTAAAGTTTTGTACCGGGATAGAGGACGAGCGAGAAGGGCTGGAGATGAAACGGCTTCGGTATCTCGGCTATGAGTTTAAGGCTATCGACCTTATCCATATCTGTCTCATAAGGGACATCCAGGATGAAATCGTAGCTGGGTGGATACATCCTGTCTTTGTATTTGTTGATGATGCGGAACGCCTTCATGAGCTTTTCGTTGTCCATCTGCTTTCTGTTGAAAAGTTCCTGTATCCTCTTGCTCCCGCTCTCTACACCCATCTGGAGATATATAAGCCCCGCGTCAACAAGCATCTCCATCTTTTCCTCTGAGATCGTCATGGGGCTTGCAAGACAGGTAAAAGGAAGCCCTATTTTTTCCTTGTACTCTTTACAAAACTCTTCAAGGTTATTTTTGTTGCGGGCAAAAAAGGCATCATCCGATATCCAGATATAGCCAACATAGTGTAGGCTCTCCTTGACCCATAAGAGTTCATCAATTACATGAGCGGTGGAGCGCCACCGCAGATAGTTATCATTGTTGTACATGGTCTTCAAGGTATCGTTTATGCAGTAAGTGCATTTGTGCGGACAGCCGCGCCCAGTCATAGTCTGGTAGCCGATTTTCTTCAGGTATTGGGATACGGTCCCTTTTTCGAAGTACTGCTTCATAAGAGCAAAGGTCAGGGGCTGTATCTTCCCTTCATACATTATGTGGTGGTCATCCATGCTGTAATCCGGCCGTGGATATATATCCAAATTATGAGAGAGATTCCTCGGCGGGTTTTTTACCACCTTTCCGCTGCCTTTGAACCACAGATTCTTAATGTCTATGTAAGGTTCCCCTTTTCCCATTCTAGTAACAAGTTCAAGTAAAGAGTCCTCACCGTCTCCCATGCACACAATGTCAGCATGTTCAATGGACTCTTCAGGCCTTATTGTCGGGTGGATGCCTCCCCAAATAATAGGCGACTCAAGTCCTGCTTTTAATTTTTTGGTTATCTGCACTGCCCCCTCATAAAAATTGGTCATGAGGCTTATGCCTATAAGGTTTGAATCCTTGCATAACGGGATTAATGCATCTAAAACAGACTCATTATACCTTTTGACGCCGAATGCAAGGTTATCGCCGAAGGGGTCAGGAAGGAATATAAGCTGGGTCTTGTGGCCGTGATTTTTAAGATATGCCGAGATAGTACGAATACCGAATGCCGTAATGTCGGGATACGGCGAGATTAATGTTATTTTCATTTCACACCAAACAAATACCTTAATCGCTTAATATTGTTATATATATGACTTCTGTAATCAAGCATCTTTTTCGTCTTTGACAATTTCTTTGATGGTACATAACTCATGGGATAGGGAGAGTTGGAAATATCAAAACCAGACCAGTCAATTCTTTTAATGCCGTGTTTTTCCTTAAGGTAGTTGTAATTCTGCGAGCCTGGAAGTGGAAAAACAATGCTAAATTTAATAAGGTTTGCACCGAGTGAAAACGCATATTTTATAGTTTCTTTCATATCATTCCTTGTTTCTTCAGGAAACCCCAGCATAAACCATCCCCAGACGCCTATTCCATGCTCTTGAATGCTTTTAACCTTTCGGCTATCTCCTTAAACGAACACATTTTATTCATCTTTTTTCTGGTTTTCTCACATCCCGATTCTATTCCCATATGAAGCATTCTACATCCAGCCTTGTACATTAGGGAAGGGTTTCATCATCAAGATTATCCAGGCGTTCATAACTCACGCAATCCCACTCTATATCCATTTTCCCATCTATTATGAGGACGCAAAGTGCCTTCATATTTTCCCTTCGTGCAGTAAAACAGTTGTCAGTAAACATGAACCTTCTCACATTATACTGTGTGTATAACAGTGACATTTCTTTAAATACATTTGCTGCATTGCGAGATCGTATTCTTCTCCCGTTAACCATATAAGCGCTACAAAAGCTACATTTACCAGGGCAGCCGCGGGTAGTAATAATGGGTGCATTAGTCACCTTCACATTTACGAGTTGTGAGTAAAAAGACGGATTAATCATCTCCCAGCATGGAAAATCAATTGTATCCAAATCTTCAATAAGAGAGATGGGATTATGAAAGACTTGATCGTTAAACCACCATACTAAACCTGCTATTCCTGTTAAATATTCATGCGTGACCTCACCTCTTATAGGTATTTCCTTGAATTGGTTTATTTTTTCCAATAAGAGCGGAAAACTAATTTCTGCCTCTCCTCGCATAGCAAAGTTACTCTCTTTAAAGTCCTCCATTAATTCTTCTGGCTCAGAAGCAGAGGGATGCGGACCGCCTATTATAATCAGAACATCAGGCAGTGTTACCCTTATAATTGAAATAGTCTCTTTCGCTGCTTTAACATCCTTGGTAAATATTTTGACGCCTACTATATCAGGATTCTTTTCTGTGAGCCATTGCCTAAAATCCTCAATTGATGGATTCATATTCCAATCCCTTATGTATACCTCATGGCCATGCTTTTTAAGCGCAGCGGCTATATACCCAAGGCCTACTCAGGTATGCGTGGAGGGTTCTCAATAAAAGATGTCAACGGCGTCATTAGCAGTATCTTCATTGTTTCCTACCTTCAACCAGGGGATCATTTGCTTTTATCTTGTGCAAATAAAGCCTTATCCTTTCCCAGTCGCGATGATAAAGCACCTTTATCCCTTTTGCGGAAAACCTTATCTTTTCTCCGATCTTATACCCGATTTTATACGCAAACTCAAGGTTTCTCTGTGACAAAGATTTTACAACAGAATCCCTTGCCAGGAGGTTTAAAAGCCTCTTTGGGAAATGCTGGAACGTCAGAAGGTATATGAGGAAATTCGTATAAGTCCTCCTGGGAGGTATGTAAAAAGGCCTTCTATAGATATCGGAGACCTCATCTTTAATAAGGCCTTCTTTTTTTGCCTTGAAGTAGAGGGGTGTCTGTGGGAAGAAAACAAGGCTGGATATGCACAGTCCGTAAGGTTTTGGCACCTGCATCAAGAGTCTTACAGTATCCATCACATCATCCTGGGTCTCCCAGGGGTTGTCGAGTATAATATGATAGTCAGGTGGGAGTATCCTGGGAAGATAACGAGATATCAATTCAGTTGCTTTTATAATCTTCTCATTTGACTCATTCCTGTTATAAAGGTGCTTTATCCTTTCACTTCCGGTCTGAATCCCCATTTCCACATATACCATGCCGGCATTCACAAGGCATTCCATCTTTTTCTCTGTAATAGTGTTAGGGCTGCCCTGGCAATAAAAAGGGAGTCCTACCTTCTCCTTGTATATCCTGCTGAAATCCTCTATTTCATGGACAGGCCTGGCAAAGAATGTATCGTCAAAGAACTGGATGGCCTCTATAAATGGGAACCTCTCTTTTCTCTCGACAAGTTCATTTATAAAATTCCCCACACTCCGCGCCCGGAAATATTTGGAACCCATCTCATCGTACATCTCTTTTTGATTGCTTATATTGCAATAAGAACATTTATGAGGGCATCCACGGTCCGTCATGGTCCTGTAAGCTATCTTAAGCCTGTTGTCTGGGTGCGGGAGGCGAGGGAGAATATTTTTAAATCTTTCGACACCTAGGGTCACTATGCTGTCGGATTCAGGATCAAATACATAATGGTCTTTCAGGCTAAAATCGAAAAAGGGCAACCGGTCTAAGTCTGCAAAAGGCTCTCTCAGTTTATTTTTAATGATTTGATCACCCTTGTTAAACCACAGCCCTTTAATATCAGAAAAATCCTCTCCTTTTTCCATCTTTTGAGCAAGTTCCAATAAGGTATCTTCGCCCTCGCCCAAGCAGACGATATCGGTATGCCTTATGGATTCTTCAGGGCTTGCCGTGGGATGGATGCCTCCCCATACTACGGGGATGTTCAATTTCCCTTTCAAGCTATCCGTAACTTGCTTGGCCCGGTCAAAATAATTAGACATGAAGGATACTCCGATAAGGTCCGAGTCCCTGCAGATCTCGATTATCTGTTGAATTACCCTATCGCTGTATTTATATACAAAGCTGCCTTCCTCCTTCAACTTGCCTATGCTTCCTGGAAGGAATATGATCCTGGTATCGTGTCCGTTTTCTCTGAGATAAGAGGAAAGGCTCCTGACGCCAAAGGCGCTTATATCATGCGGAGTAGGCGCTATTAATGTAACCTTCATTGGGATACCTTTATTCCTTATAATTTATATTTTGAGTTTCCAACAGTATTCATACTGATTGATGCATGTTATGACCTTAAACGGTGCACCTTATTGCGGCGGCCGATATAATGGACCGCTTTTTTAACCAGCGTGCCCGGATCGTTTAAGATATAGAACCATATCAATGACCTTAGTTTCCTGAATTTTACAGAAAAACTATTATTATAAGCATAGACCCATTTACCTATTTCCGTTGCTTTTACTAAAAAATCTTCCTTGGTCATATTTATCATGAAATGGCTGTCAGGCCAAAACCGGAAGTTACTCCAGTCTGCATCCTTTGGCACCAAACCTAATTCTTCACATCTTTTTAACGCATCGCTTCCCGGCATCGGGTCAAAAATATTGTATGCTATTTCTTCAATACCTAGTTCTTTCATCAATTGAAATGTCTGTGCCATGTCTTCGGCTGTCTCGTCTGGAAAACCAGCCATAAAAAATGCGCCTGTAGCTATTCCATTGGCTTTTATAAGGCTAAAAGCCCTTTTTACGATGTCATTATCTACGTCTTTTGCTATAATCTTCTGCATACGCGGACTGCCGCTCTCAACGCCTATTTCAAGTTTTACACAGCCGGCTTTTTTTATCCACTGCAGGGTCTCATCATCCACAAGGTCGGCCCTGGTTGCTGTCCTCCATCTAATGTTTAGATTTGCATCAACAAGTCCTTTACAATATTTTGTAACGATCTTTTTTTGTACGCTGAAAGAGTCATCCCAGAACATGATATAGTTTGAATTGTAGCGTTCCTTAAGAACCTTTATCTCATCAATAACGTTCTCAGGCGATCTCATGCGTAACTTTTTTTCCCAGAAAAGTCTCGATGAGCAGAATGTGCAGCGCCACGGACAACCTCTCGATACAATCATGCTTCCCATTGATTTGTAATTAAATGATTCCGGATACAAGATGAGGTGAGTAGCCGGAAATGGTATGCTGTTTATATCTTCTATCAGGGGTCTTACTCCATTATGGAAAATCTTTCCATCCTTCTGGTAAGAAATGCCAGTTATACTACTTAAGTCTCTCTCTTTATTTCTTAGTTTATTGCAAATTTCAAGGAAGGTCATTTCTCCTTCCCCCTTTACAACAATATCAACCGGACCGTATCTTAAAACCTGCTCAGGAAGAAAGGTTGGGTGTACACCACCCCACACAACCGGCATCTGCGAATTGTATGTCTTGCATATCTTACTTAATTTCAGTGCAGCCGGAACTTCGACGGTAAGTACGGATATTCCAACCAAATCTGGCTTGAAATCATCAATGGTTTGCCTTACTTCCTTCCAAACGGGATGGTCATCGTTATTGACCGCTTCGTAATACCGATTCTGAGCATTAGACCGCTGATGGAATATTGCCTCTTCGTCTTCGATTATACATTCAACCGGGCTGCGCGGAGTTTCAGCATGATATATCCCAACCTCATAATCAGCTTTTTCCAGCACGGCCGCAATATAACCTAATCCGAGCGGAAAATAGGGCGACTGTCCCAAGCATTTGAGTCTCGAATAAGGGGGTTTAATAAGCAATACTTTAAACATTCATCATCCTCCGTTCTTAATAATAAATGGAATGCCGTCAATATCTTCCATAAACTTTCTTAATGCGAGGAAATTCAAATAATGAGATGGATAAGTTAGCACATATTCTTCCAGCTTTTTTACAAAGGCCGTTATGTTTTTTTCAACAGCGCCTTCCCGGCGTTCTTTTATAATTTCAAGAGGTGGCTCTATAATCATCCTATGCCTGCCATCCCTGCCCTTGATCATAAATACCGGCAAGACCACGCATCCTGTTCTCATTGCAATCTCTATAGCCCCTGTTGAAAAAAGGGCGTTCCCTCCAAGAAAATCCACAGCAACCCTGGATTTTCCCCCTCCTCCGTCTATAGCGATACCAAGGATTTCATTTCTTTTTAAACATACAAATGCTTCTTTCAACGAGCCGAATATATTTATATGGGTAACTGGCAAGGAAAGTTCTTGCTCCCATCTTATATCCAATGCGCGCTTACCCATAGAGCTAAACTTTTTGTTATGCAGTTTTTCGACCCATACCGTCGGCGGCGCACTCATCTGGTACATCTTGTAACCGCGGTAACCGATGGCTGGCATAATCATTTGGTTTGCACCGAAATGGGCGAAAAGGAGCATGACGCCTTTCCCTTGTTTTAGAGACTCATTGATATAGCTCAGGCCTTCACATACAACCATATTTTTTATGAGTGAAGTATTGAGTTTCGCGTATAAAAACATTTCAAGTTCATTCTGGCAGAAGAGTTTCAATGCATCTCGTATGATACCCCTCTCATTTTTTGTGGCAAGGTCTTCCTTTTTTATAACTGATGACAAAGCAGATTTCAAGGATTTATACCTTTTTTTTGAAAAATGGTATAAAATAGTACCCTCTATATTCCCTATGAGATAAACTACCCTAATTGGTAATGCTTGAATAATAAACCGAAAAGGGTACCAATAAAGCCATCTTAATATATCCTTTGGGTCACTCACACTCGCTCCAGATGTTTCAGCAATTGACAAATCTCTATATTGTAATGTATATCCTACAAAACTGCAATCTGATACAGGTAAATCAAGGTCGAAAATGATAAAGGATTTCACCAGAAACATGATCCACGTTCTCATCATTCTCTCCCCTGGGGAACTCTGTGGGGTAAAGCCTTTTGCAAGAGGCTCTAATGCAATTGCCTTACCTTATAACATTTCATTGTAATGAAGCTTAGTACTGCTTTCGTTTAACATACACCTTCACCACCTCCACTGATGGCGCGGAAATGTCTTTGGTGAATGTTAAGGTGCTACCACCTGGCATGGTCTTAGTTTCTGTTAATTCCAGCTTTTTATTGTCATCCACAATGTATCTTTCATAGGTGACTTTGTCCGAGGAACTCCATGTTAGATTGTTTATGGTAAGGTTATACTTATTATAAGTCTTTGGTTCGCCGTATTTGGAGACATAAATATTATATTTAGACCGGAAAGGCATCAAAGTGTAGATAATATGGGTTCCAGGCGTTGGTGTTGTTTCTTTTTTGTGGTATTTATCCATATACATTTTAACATCATAGTTTGAAAGTACGACGATAACGCCGTTATCGCTTTTTCCGCTCATAGCGGCAAAGTTCATATGGTCAGTACCGGAAGTTGATAAGCGATTGGTGTTTGCAAGCTGATTAAAACCTTTAAAGGCATAATATGAGGGCTTGCCGTTTCCTTTGCTGTCCACTAATCCATAATCATGGATACTGGGGTTAATTTCGTTTAGGGATATGGATAAGACAACCCCCTGCTCAATCATATTGATCAAAGCGGCAATCATGTAACTGGCACTCCATGCTGTATCAAATTGAGTGTGATATTTACCAGTCCAGTTATCATCTAACATAAAATTCCACTCATTACAAGCAAGTTTTGGAGTACCGTAGACGGTGCTTAGATTAGGATATTTATCCAGTTCCTCTTTCAGAGATTTGAATTGATTATAAAAATCATTAGGCAATGGCGAATACAAATGCGTGTCAAAGAGATCGACGGAAACCTTATTTTTATTCATATATAACAAGAATGGTTTTACCCATGATGGGCTATCTGCAATATCGCCAATCATAAACCCGGCGGCATCAATAATAAAACCAGGATCAACTGATTTCAATGCTTTTGCAAAAGCGGCATAGGACTTAAAAAAATCCTCTTGAGTACCTTTCCAAAAATAAAGATTATCGGGTTCATTGGCGACACGAATAATTTTTATTTTTCCGTTGTTTGGCCATTTTGTATCCCTAAGGTGCGTGGCAACTCTTTTTACATAGATAGAAAGTTGATCAATATCTTGATTGGGCAACAACGCTCCAAAAATTATCTGCGGTTCCATTCCAGCCTTAAAAGTAGCTGCAATCACTCCCTCCATCGCCGGGAAGAAGCTATAATTAGATGGATCATTGGCGTCTTTAGGGTTTGCCATTGGCGGCACTCCGCCTGATGTGCTGAATTTAAAGCCGGCTAAAGCGGCAGCTTCGGCGGCAGCTCCTAATCCCCCTCGGTTGATTCCGAACAGATATGGACTGAAACTCCCAAGCTTTTTGGTATAATCTACTGTCACATTTGCTGTCATTGGTGATGCCTTCTGCTTTTTGGTAGTTTTCTGACTACCTGAAGATTCTGTTGATTTTTCAGGGGTACAATCCTGAGGGCATAAATTTGGATGGGCTCTTTCAAATTCATCACATATGCCATCGCCGCATTTACCCTGTATCTGACTGCCTTCTGCACTTACGGGTGCCACAGGCAACCCGACCTTTTCCATTTTTAGAAAAAGTTCATCCGTCGCCTTAAAAGCCTGATTTTCTTTGCCATCCTTTTTGAGTTTCACAATATTTTTAAATGCTTCTGGCGATACGGTTTGCTTTATCTCTTCCCCCTTGCCAGATTTGGCTGACAATATAATCCATGCCTCTAAAACCCTTAACCTTGTCTCAAAAGTCTCGGTGGTAGTAGGTTTCTTTTTAACATCTCCTAAAACTCTTGCAATCTCATCAGGTTGGATCAGATCACCAGGTGTTTGTGCTAATACTTGTATTGAAAACCTTAAATTCAATATCGGCACTGCAAATAAAAACAAAGCAAATATTAATAATTTTTTCATTTTACCCCCTGTTTAACTTTTATTATTGTCACTTGATTGTGGAATATCCAAGTGAAATAAATTGTTCAATATCAATAAAAATGCAGATAAAATTACTGGAATTAGTTCCCATTAAATCCGCAGTTCCACAAGATTTCCGACAATCATCATTCCGAAAAAAATGGAAATACTACTAAGAGATATCTTTTTACAAAATGGTCTTTAATAAAGCGAAAATAAAAGACAACTGCAATCCATATAAAACCAAAATTGCTTAATAGGAGGCCTACCTTGAGCGGATCTGAAAGTATAGCTAAATTATTTAAAAATTGATTTAAAAACAAACCATGCCCAGGATTGTTAGCATACAAAATAGCAATAAATTTTTTAATTATAATCCAAACCGTTACCTGAGAAGCGCAATGAAATAAGATAGTCGTTATTTTATTTAGACAGAAATCACTACCAAATGGTGCAATGATACCCCGAAGGGCAAACTTATCCTCTTATAGGGGTAAACCCAAAGCCACCTGCTCTGCAGGTGGATTCTTTACTCCTCTCAATGGCTGTAAAGAAATAAATAAAAGTCAGGAAGATAGTAGTTTCTCTGTTAAAGGTTGCAATAAAAAAAACAGGATAATACAGAAACCAGTTTTTTCTATAGATTAAGATTAAACCTATGGTAAAGAAAAGGATTGAGGGCATATCCCACGGATACAAAAAAGCGCCAAAAGATTTGCTGTAAAAAATGTAATTGAATGGCAAGATGAAGATTAATGCAAGAGAAAATAGGCTGACTATACGATCATTATTTATAAATAGTGAGAGATAGGAACGGAATGCAATTATCAAAAAAAATACGGACAAAAAATCAATACCTTTAAATAAAATAATTGGTGAATATAAAAAAGGCAGGTTGCGCTTATATAAGAGATTCACCATCCATGGAACCAACTCTCGGAATTGAACTGGCACATTTACAGAATTGTTAATTAGAGAGGATAACGTTACGGTTTCCGGTTCTTTGCAGAGGGTAAAATGCAGGGTCGTAAAGAATAAGGACATTATTGAAGCAACTAACAGAAACAAGGTATAAGTTAGCCACGTCGTTTTGCCGGCAATTAATGATTGGAAGTTTTTATTTTTATCCTCCTTCATTCCTGCCCTCTCTTGAAATAATGTGCTGATGTTTTTTCAAATATAGCGTTTATTGTGTATGCTGAAAAAATTATCATATACGGCTCTATGGGCATTCTATACCTCACGTGTCCCACTATAAAAATAGAATACAGCGCTACGACAGAAAGAATGATTGCACACAGAAGGAATGTATCTCTCGAATTCCTTTTCAAAAATAGAGTGATTCCTATAGCACTGCTCATGAGAATAAAACCATATGGTATTTTAAATAGTTTTTTGTAAAGCCTGCCTTCCTTTGAAAGAAGATTGTCTGGAGGAAACCATGTGAAATAGTAAAACCTTTTCAGAATAAGCCTTGCGTAATGCTGAGGATTCTCTTTAACATACACCATAGCCTCATCATAAAGTATCTTATCCTGTTTCGTTTCGGAAAGTGCATGACCTTTGTACCATGCTTCCGTCAGGATGAGGTCCTCCATAGGTTCACCTGTTGGAAGGAAAAAAGTGCCTGTCGCCCTTGGATTATTGCCAAGACATAAATTTATACCCGATGTTGTTTTCATGAGAGGAAACTCCTTGAAGACAATATAATTTCTTATGACCCATGGGGAAACAATTAAAAATGCAGTAGCCATTACTAACAATACCCTCTTAACCTTTTCTTTCCAAGTACCGGCTAACCAGAAAAGCCATATGCCTATAAATGGAATTACCGGGACTATAACATTCGAATTCAAAAGGGTAATGCCAAGCAGAATACCAGAAATTAACTGATGCTTTAGCGACGGGACATCTTTCAAAAGCAGCAGATGGAGCGCTGTTAAGGAGAGCCAAAAAGTAAAAAATGTCTCAGGAACAATCCTTGCTGTATGGATGAGGAATAATGGATAAATTACCGATATTATTCCTGCAATCATTGCCGCCTTTCGATTAAACAGCTTTAAACCTATCAGGTAAATAACTATACAAGTCAAGGCAGAAATTATAGCCTGTAAAAATGTTACAACCCAGAATGAAAGTTGGTTACTTGAAATAGAATAAACCATGGCAAGCACCAGAGGATAAAACGGTAGCTGGTTCCCAGTTGGTCTGTAATTATGCGTCTCTTTTTTAGGTTCGCCTCGTCCAGAAACCTCCAGTATGGGGGCACTATATCTTCCGGTCTTTATTAGTGATCTTGCGATCACGCCGTATTCAAAATCCTCTTTCAGTAAGGGATTTTTAACGACGACACCAATACCGATAATAAATATTATTCTCAACAATAAGGCCGCTATAAAGATAACCAGCATTATTTTTTTCTTATCTTTTATTACCATAACTACATTACCTCATAAAAATGCTTGAATTGATAACCAGTATTATTTTTTCTTAACTTTTATTACCTTATCTGAGTTCAAATTCGACGATACTTGTGTATTCTTTATTTTTTTCAACTTATCGAATTGGACAAACTTTCTTCTGGTATTGAAGCAGCGTATCTATAGATTGCAGTACTTAACCCAATAATGAACCATAGTAGCCAAAAGTTATAATTATAATCAAGAAGCGCTGTAAGACCTATCGCGAGAATGGAGCCAGAAGCTGATAAGAGCATAGCTTTTGCAAAACCTTCTTTTAAGCTTCTTATTGTTAGGAAAAGTTTGGTTATAGATATAGATATTAATGTAAAAAATATAACAAGCCCTGTCAACCCCAGATCAAAAAATATCGACAAATAAATATTATGCGTGTGCGGCACTTCAAGAAGGTAATAGTTGGCTCCGCCAGCCCCTAATCCTTGTATATATGCACCACTATTTTTTAGTGCATTGTACACTGTTTCCCAGTATTTAAGTCTGTCACTGAATGAATGCTCCCCTACGGAAGATGATGGGGGCAAGTAGGGCTTTATAACATCAATAAGATAACTATGCGTGGTTATGAATATGCCAAACAAAAATATAAAACAAATGGTAAATAAATACAAGTTCCTAAAGAAATTTGTTCTGAAGTTCTTTATTGCAAAAATAAGGAATAATATCGCCACAAGCATTGAGGCTATAGGCCCTCTTGCCTTTGTGTATAATGCCGATAAGATTAAAAATATAATTATCAGAGAGAGCATAATTTTCTCTTTTTTCCCCTTGTTCTGACTCAATAAGCCCATGCTAAATAATACACCGAAAGTTAAAATTGTTGCTGAATCCTGTGGATACGTAATACTACTAGCCTTGAGCTGGTAAGTTTTGAAAACGACTTGTAAGGCCAAATACTCGGTAAGAAAATATGTTTTTTTAATGTTTAATAAATCAATAGGAAAAATAGAAACTATCATTGTAGCAGCAATTATCACCGTTATAAAAATTAAAGTTTTTATTGCCCTGAGTATGTCTCTCTCATTTTTTATTAAAACAACAAGAAGCAAATACATTAAGCAGTTCAATATCAACTTTATACAAAAATTCAATCCCAAAATTATGTTGGGCGACCACATAACGGATGATATGCCAAATGCTACCAAAACAAATAATAATAAGCTGAGATACCCTGGACCCGATTTCTCCTTAAGGAGGATGTTTTTTCTGCCTTTTGCTGCAATCTTGTAAAGAAACAAACAAATGACCGCAGTAACAGTAAATATGTCAATTGGAGTAATTTTTATCAGATAACCTACAAAAGGAAATATTTGTAGAGAAAACACAATTTTGCTTATGGGCAAAACGATTATTAATACAGGAACAGCTATGTTTATATTTCTTAAAAAAAGCGCGGTAATAGTTATAATGACAATGGCGCTGATAATGGATATATAAACTATTGGAGGTTGGTCAATAGAAAGGTATCCGATTAAGAATACAGTTAATAACACTAATATTGCAATAAGAACAAAAGTTTTAATATAACTATTTTTATTCTCTAAGAAGATGATTTTTCTCATTATGGTCACTTGCTAAATATTTTTAGCGCCAATAAATTTTTTACGAGTTCAACCTCTTTGATGGAAAATGCCTTTAACATAAATAAAACTGCCGTATATAAAAAAAGAGATGCCAAACTATTTAATATATCAAGTTTTATGCTTAAGGGTTTACCTGTAGCGGCAAAATAACACAAATAGAATACCATTACAAGAAATGCCACCCCAGGCTTGAGGAAGATATTTTTTTTAATTTTGAACACAGTATATTTTGATGTAAAATAATATAATGCAAAAAATAGTGTCATGTAGGATAAGGACATCGCAGCAACACAGCCTAGAAGGCCATATTTTGGAACTAGAAGGACACCTAACACAAGATTCACAAAAAAGGAGATACCCCACCCTATAGTAAGCATATTCTGCCTGTGCTTTGCCAACAGGCATATCTCAAAGAGGTTTGCAAGAAAAGCAAAGGCCACCGAAAGAATAAGGATCCTCATGGCAGGTATGGCAGCCATATAATTGCTGCCATATACTAATACAATCAATTCATTGCCATAAAAAAACATAATGGCCATTACCGGAAGGCTCATAATAAAAATATATTTTGCGGCATTTTCGAAGATTAAAATGGGATTCAGCTCCCGATTGGATAGTACAGGATAGAGCGCTGTTACAAATACAAAAGAGATAGGCTGTACCAATATAAACAAGGCATTCGCAGCCTGAAAGTACGCAACATCCTTTAAAGCTCCAAATGCCTTTAACATAAATACGCCCATCCTCAAGGATGCAACAGCAAAGAATATTGAAACAGCTATGATTAATACTTCTTTTATTATTGCGCCTGAATTAGTGAAGGCCACAGGGATATGCTTACGGCTGAAATACTTTTTAAATATTGAAATTGTTAGAAAGGCTTTAAATACATTGCTGACAGCTAATGCAGCAAATATTGCAAAAAAACCCAGGTTGAGATAGGCGACTGTAATTAATCCCACCAAACCCACCGCCTTTACAAGAAAGGTTATAAAGGTATTGTATTCCATTTTTTCAAAGGCCTTGAATGCTGACATATAAATCGTGCCATACATTGCTAGAAGCTCCGATATCGCAAATAAAGAGACGGCGGCAATTGTCATTTCATTGTCCAAGCGCAAAAGGTAAGATGTTATGATTATTAAAATCAGGCTAAATCCTGCGATCACAATGCTTGCGCCTTTCATATCCTGAAGGTATTCAGGGAGTTTTTCTTTGTTAGCTGCTATGTTCCTAACCATTATCCGATCGAGACCTACGCTGCCGAGTGTTATCAATAAACCTATATAGGTTAGAATTATAGTATATAACCCAAAAGATTCAACATTGAGATATCTCGCAAGGATAGAAATTGATGCAACCCCTGCAAAGATTTCAAACAGTTTCTCAACCATCCCTACTACGGAGTTCTTGGCGATTCTGCTTGAAAGGCTACTGCGCGATTTCAGCATTTGACTTACCTACAAATTTATTTAGAACTATTCCGGCTATTACGGCGTTGTTTTCCTTTAACTCATCTATCGCCCATCTAATATTCTCGATCTGGTATCTGCCTGCTTCAACTACCATGATAGTTGCATCACTCTCTTTTGCCATGAAAAACGGCACTCTGCTTTTATTTAGAGAAGCTGTATCAATAATAACAACATCAAATTCGTTTTTTGCCTTTTCTATAAAGGCCGGGAGTTGAGGAGAGTTTGCTATTTTAACCATATCTGCCCTGCTTATTGAGCCGGTTGGCAGAAAATAAAGGTTATTGCTTAACAGTGTGAATAGCTGCAAATCAACCTTTTTATTCTCTGCTACTGCGGCAATAAAATCAGTCAGACCCTTTTCATCTGGGGCGTACAATTTTGACAGGAAAGGCCCTCTCAGATTAAAATCAACTATCAGCGTTTTGTGGCCATTTTTTGACAGCAAAAGACCAAGGTTTGCAGAGACAAGGCTCTTTCCCTCCTTTTCCCCATAGCTTGTAACCGTCAATATACGAGGATATTTCGTGTTTTCCTGAGTTGTTGCGGCGATTTTTATAGAGAGCCATAAGTCGCTCAACGCCTCTAAAATCGGGAGAACTTCTGTTGGCGGAAACATTTCCGTATCTTTAAGCATTGGGATCGTTGCCAGAACTTTTTGCCCTGTCCAGGCCTTCAGTTCTCGTGGGCTTTTTATGGTGTCGTCAATATATTCTGTAAAATATACTGCTATCACTCCCAGAAAACTGCCGATAATCAGAGCAAGAGCGAGCATTTTCTTTTTCTTGGGAAAGTATCTATAATATTTCTTATTGGTATCAGGGATTTGGGCTTTTTCTATAACCATGAAATTAATAATACTCATAGCCTTTAAAATTTTTGCCTTTTCCAGATCGGCTAAAAGAGAGGTGTACACAGCGGTCAATGCAGTATTCATCCTTTGTAGTTTTGAGAGTTTATTCTGCTTTTTCGTAATATCCTTCAATTCTCTTTTGATGAATGTTATCTGTTCCAATAACGCTCGAATATCCGGATGGTCTTCTCTTTTTTCTGCAGCTAATTTTGCAATGGATAATTCAGACTCACTAAGCTGCGAAGTATAACTCGTGGCCTTTTCGTCAAGGTTTATGGCCATATTATGCACTTGATAGTTTTTTATTATTTCTTCTGAGTCTCCTATTATTCTCTTGAGCCGTCTAGTCTCCTTAGTCAGAAGGTCTACTACCTTTCCAGTAGCCTCCCTGGTTAGATTTTCCCTCAATTTCAAGGAGTAAAAAGTCAATTTCTCAGAAATCTGTACAGCAAGCGCAGGGTCAGATGAAAATCCAGAAAGTTCAAAAATATCACTTTCCTCAAGCCGTTTAACCCTTATAGCTGTCTTATTCATAAGCAGGTTAATAAGTCCCGAATTCAAAATCTCTGTAGCTAAGAAAGGAATGCCTTTTTGCTTCTGCAATTGGAGATCGTCTATCAAACGGATAGCAGTTTCTTTATTCTCCAACATTACCTTGATTGACTTAGCTAAAGTGTTTGATGATAGACTACTTTCAAGCCTGCCAAGAGACGAAGGAACTGTAGTAGTGAGACTGATATTTACATCCTGACTTTGAACTAACACTTTTGTGGTTGCCTTATAAACAGGAGTAACAAAAAAACACAAAATCAGGGTTGGAATTACACTCCCAGACAGTATAAGAGCGAATAGCCATCTTCTCCTACAGAGTATTTCCCAATATATTCGTAGTTCCAAGTTTCAATCTCCTGCATTACTTTGTTAAAAAACGCATATAAAAAAATATTTTCAAGCTTCAGAAAAAAACAAATGACAATGTTTACCCTTCTCATCTATGCCCTGTTTAAAGACTATAAAAGAAACTCCCGCGATGCAATGGCAAAAGCCACCCATACCGATTATCAAAAGTTACAATACTTCCTCTCCGATGCCAAATGGGATATTCAAGCCCTCAAACACAAGAGACTGGAAATAATTCAAAAGCAAAGAACTACTGCATCGACGAAAGACGGACTTCGGCCATCGATGACACCGGATGCCCTAACCCTTTGCAAAAAAGACCGAGGGGGCAAAAAGGCAATACTACGGCCCTCTCAAACGAGAAGAAGTCTATAATGTCGGTGCCGGCGCTGTCTTCGTCTCGCAAACAAAACACTTCCCTATCGACATCATACCCTATCTCCCTGCCTCTGAATTTCCCAGAGGAGAAAAAAATCCTCAATTTAAAGACAAAATACAAATCGCCATAGAACTTTTCGACACATACTCAGAAAGCATCGACTTCTCCGGCACGGTCTTCGACTCATGGTATGCCGCAGCCAGGTTCCTCAAACACATCCATGAAAAAGGCAAATTATTCTACTCTGAAATGAAATCCAACAGAAGCATCTTCACCCTGTTAGATACTGTTTGGGCTTATCTTCTTGAACAAGCTCAATTATCTTATCTAACAGGGTGAATGTACCATCCGGTAAAGAAAAAGTGGTGTTGTGTCAAACCAGATGAGCTCGTTACCCTCATCAAAAAACATTACTGCGATAAAATCAAATACGTAAAATTCAAAACCACGGATGGCTCTGAAGTTTCATATAAAACCTATTCGTTTGAGGCAAAACTTAAAGATTGTTATGTCCCCATCAAGTTTGTAGTCGTATTTGGCAAGTGGAATAAGGATGATGACAACAAGTATCATATCCTTATTACCAACAATCTCCGTGCCTCTGCCAAAATGATCATCACAAACTACCTGCTCCGCTGGGGTGTTGAACACTGTTTCAAGGAACTTAAAGACACTTTCTCCTTTGACCACTACCAAGTTCGGCATATCAACAAGATTGAGAGATACTGGAATCTCTGTCTTGTTGCATGGACTCTCACCTACTGGATCAAACAAAACTTGTCCTCGTGTAAACGGGGATGCTTATCTTACTAAAATCCTTGAAACAAAGCCCACTACCCTGAACGAGTTCAAGCTGGTTATCAACTCTTTGCTTGAATTCGCCTCTACAAGCGCTTTATCAAAGAACGAAGACCTCTCTAATTCCTACTTCAAAATAAAATCCAAACGGCTTAAGAAAAAATTCGCCGCTTAATTTTTAACAAAGTATGCTCATACCTTATTTTGTCCTCCCTCGGCAAGGTTTTGATTAAGCAAGGCCTCCAAAAGCTTGGGGTATGATTCTTCTATATTTATCCCCAAGCCAAAAGTAAAAGAATCTCCTATTTCTCCATTAAATTGGCGTGCTCATGTTATTAATCCACAAATGAATTGGCTAATTGTACCGCCATCTCCATAGTTTCATTGGTCATGGCATGGTATTTAAAGAGACCTTGTCGGCCAATGGTAGTCAAGTTATTAATACTCTTTATATAATCCAGCAATAAATTTACTTTCTCTTTAAATCCTTGACAGTAAATTGGATAAGCATAAGGTACTCTTATAGTAAAGTAGTGGCTGATTTTATCGGGGGTAACAACTCCAGTCTGGCGTAAGTTATCGATAGCCTTCTGGTAGACTTCCTCTTCCGAGAAATCATCTGTTTCATTACAACAAATTTCCAGACAAAGGGATGTCCTATGTGGAGGAGCCATATAGTCGCTTAAACTTTTAGGTTCATAAATTCTCTTAAAAATCACTTCCTTATCTGCAAAAAATACCTCTATGCAATCCAAAACCCGCGGTTGATCGATAATTAAGTACATTAAAATAAGTTGACGATATTTCAAGCAATTAGCTGCTTCTAAGTACGAAATGGAAACAGCGGGGGTAATGTTCTTGATTAATACTGGCAAGGGAATGGTAGAAATATAATAATCTGCATATAGTTTTACTTCCTGTTTTCCGTGTTTAACGGATATCCAGTTTACCAGACGGTTATCAGTTACTATTACCTTATTTACCCGGCTATTAATATGAATAATCCCTCCCTTGTCTTGTATTCGCTTAGCTAGGGCATCGGTTATTTCTCCTGCCCCTTTCCTGGGATAATAGGCTGTTATCCGGTCGGAACTGGGAAGATTATTTGGAGCCGTATCTTTTTTACTTAAGGCGGTTTTAATCCGTTTATATGCAGTTCCCAACAGGCTGTTACCTGTAACATGCGTCCGCTCAGTAACCCAATCTACCGCAACATCGTTGGGAGGCAATCCATTGCACTTTTGAATGTAAGGGGCATAGAATTGCTGGAATGGTATCTTCCCGAAGCGCTTGGTTATCCACTCTTCCAAGGAATCAGAATGAACATTTCGTTTAGCGATTTGATTATAAATCACCTCCATTCCTGTAAGAACAACATCTCGGAAGGGAAGGTTCATTAACATTTCTTTGATCTTCAAGGGATAGGCTAACCTTTTACCCTTTACCAGCATGGAGAAACTACTGCTTATATCCAATAGATCGTCTCCAATAAGATCTCGATAATCATCTTTAAAGTTGTGAAAGAGCAGGTGCGGGCCGTAATCGAAATAATAATCCCTTCCCTCAAAGTCCCGCTTAAACGTTCCCATCATCCCGCCAGGAGCATAACTAGCCTCTACCAATTCCACATGATAACCTTTTTGAGAAAGCAAATCACCTATTCTCAACCCTAGAAGACCCGCACCAAATATTATAATATTTTTCTTTTTCATGAAAGAACTCTCTCCTGCATTAATTTGTAATCCGATGCAAGATAAATTGTTTATACTTTATAGTACAATCAAGGCGTTCCCTTTAGAGTTAGCTTTATGCAAAATATTTATTGCATTGTCCGCAAATGTTATTCTTTTTATCCTCTTCGATTAGCGGTTTCTTTTTGCTTACCAACTGCCTGGCCAATATGTATGCAGAATTATTCCAGATTTCTCTAAAACTCTGATTGCTCAAATTGCCGAAATCACTAGTTTTATCGCCGGTATAATAGTTACAGCAAGGAGAAACACCCCCATCCCAGTTGATAAAAACCGTGCGGTACAGCCAGGAACAGGTTTTAAGGTCTTTGGCACATTTTGTGGTCAAAGTTTTATAATCATATTGGCTAAGGGATTCATCTTCAGGAAGCCATTCTTCCCGTTGAAAATTATCGTTGATGTCAATTCCAATACACGAATAACGCAGCCCAATTCCCAACTCATTAGCTATTGCTTCTGCCTGGGTCCGCATGTGGGCATTATGTTTCATTATGAGGAACTGCCAGTCAAGGAATGGCAACTTTTTTTTCATCTTCTCTTTCATTTTCTGAAAGGTTCGTATATTCTTCATCACCTTATTAAAATCACCCCCCACCTGGTATTTTTCATAGCTGCGCTGATCTATTCCATCTATTGATATCACAAGATGCTCCAGTCCTGACAGTAGGATTCTCTCCATTATTCCTTCATCAACGGTATTAAAATTGGAAGTAATCCCTACCGAAA
Organism: Planctomycetota bacterium; assembly: GCA_016235875.1. Classification (GTDB taxonomy): domain Bacteria; phylum Planctomycetota; class Brocadiia; order Brocadiales; family Brocadiaceae; genus Wunengus. The sequence goes on along the minus strand of JACRII010000132.1, from coordinate 34,658 downwards.
TGTTGCGATTGGTAGCGTACCGGATCATATCAATGGTTTTATCATAGATAAAAGGCTCTCCAAATCCATACAGATTGATGCGGTAAACATACTTGCCAATCTCGTCAATCAAGCTGCAGAATAGATCAAGATTCATTTTGCCGTATCCCCTGCCACCCTCGAAATTATGGGACTTGCGATTCTCGTAGCAAACCCTGCAGTGCAAGTTGCAGAGGTTGGTGGATTCTATTTTAAGAATATAGGGGATTCCCCTGAGATGGATAGCCTGTCGCCGCAATTCCGACTCAATTCGAATCAAGTTGAGAATCTTTGAGCTGGTACTATGAGATAGAAGCATGCTAAAATAACGTTTAAGCCGAATAGCCTTGCTCATACGCATTGTTTCTATTGGTAATTGGAGAATTTTTTGAAGCATCTTTTTTATCTAAGGTTTTAGCGCATCATTTCTGAAGATACAACATTTATCACACCCATCTTTGTTGATGTTGTAAACGCAGTCCATATAATTTGTCAATCCTTTATAGACTGCATACTTGATTATCATTCCTTATAGATCATCAAACCAGGAGCGAACTCTTGCCAGAACATCCAATGATCCGGATGCTTACGTACTTCCTCGGAAAGGGCATTGGCATAAATTTGAGTATTATTCAGGACATCTGCCTCCTTATCTTGGCTGAAACAGAGTGGCAGCGGTGGGCGAATTTCTACTCGTTGCCGCCCATCCGGAAGCCGAAAGCAAAATAAGGGCAGCATCTTTGCCCCGGTTTTACGGGCTAAAATTACAGGGCCACGAGGAAAGTAGGTTTTGTGATTTAGAAAATTGATTAGAATATAATTTTCTCCTACCGGTTTTGTACCCCCTCGTCCATCCCCCGGGATCATCAGGATTTCATTTTTCTCTAAACAACGGAAAGCCGGCCGTAAGAAATTGGTTATTCCGATGTTTATGAAATTGGCCGGCATGGATTCTTCGATCTTCAGACGTTGGCGTAAAGCAATCTTCCGATGTACCCAGCTTAGGCGGTTATTCTCCGGTTCCTTCTGGCCGATCTGGTTCATGCGATATCCTTTGACTCCCAGAGCGATAAGAGGAATCTGCATGGTGCCGAAATGAAGGTGAATTAGTATGATTCCTTTTCCTTGTTTTAAGGCGTCATCCAGATATTCTAACCCCAAATATTCAATATAACGATCTATATTATTTCTAGAAAAATATGGAAACTTGAAATACTCTAGCAGATGGATATAGTGTAGTTCAAGATTTCTGCGGACTATATCATACGCCTCCTTAATTTCGATTTCCAATGTTCGATGGATATTCTGAGCTATAATAGTCATTCGCTTCCTACTGTACAGTGATTCAATTTTTCCCATCATCCGTCCAATACCGATCACCATAGGCATAGGAAGGATCACTACTATCCATCGGAAAGGATACCAGATTATTAGCCGACCTAAATCCCGCAAGGGGTTGTCCTTTATGATCACGCTATCCCCTATAATGCATATTGATACCGTACTGCCCTGTCTGTTTCGGCCTCACATGTGTTGAAAAAGCGAACTTTAACACAGGATACCCTTGGAGAAGAAAAATTTACTTGTACTTATTCTATCCGAACAAGTCGAAAGAGTTTTTTTCTTTTGTGTTACGCTCAATACCAAAACGCTACTTTCGCGTTATATTTATTCTCATACTCGTTCTGGTTAGTACAATGTATTAAATACTTTATACGCAATTTATCTTTACAAATGAGTCAAGTTCGAAATGTTCATTTCATCGGCTTGAGGCTTTTCCTCGCTAGTATTTAACCTGAATATGTCAAAAAGTTCAAAAAGTTGGACAAGGTTAAAAAACGCTTCATAGTCTTACCAATAGTGGAATTTGAGACATAGTAAAAAATATTTTTGCCGAAAAGGTAAAAACTCTTTTAGTAAGGAACTATCCCAATACAACCTCTGTTGGTTAAGGACGATCTCCGCATATCTTAAACAGCGTGACTTTACATCTTTACAAGAATTTTGGCGTCTGATCTTTTAGAGGAAGCCTTAATAGCATCCAAGACGGATTCAAACGGATATCTTGCTGTAATCATCTTCCCAAGATTGAGTTTACCGGCGGCAATAAGTTTGATAATGGAAGGAAATATGCCATAACCGGAATGCCCCCTCGCACCGATAATTTTACTGGCACCTGATACAAGCGTATCGAGATGCATTGTCGCAGAGGTTGCTGCCCTGCCTAAATAAATTATTTTTCCATTAATAGCCATCGACCTTTCCATCTCAGGGATTGTCTTATTCGCGGCGCCGGCGGCCTCCACCTGGATATCTGCCCCGCCACCTTTAGTAAGTTCCACTACTTTGTCTGCCGGACTCCATCCATCGAGTTTGTTTATATTAAAAACATGATCGGCTCCCATATCTTTGGCTATTTTCACTCTTTCATCAATTACATCGAATGCTATAATTTGGCTTGCACCTGCGATTCTGGAAAGGGCTACAGCTCCAAGTCCTATAGGTCCTGTGCCGTAGACTACTACTATAGCACCGGGGTTGAATCCACCACCCACAACAAAAATTCCATTGTAAGCACAACCCACCGGTTCAATAAGAGCCCCAATATCAAAAACGTCCTCCTCAGGATATACATGCATTAAATCGTTGATCTTCCAGCAATATCGTTCACTTACCGTGACATATTCAGCAAAAGCGCCGTCAGCGCTCAATCCCATTAATTCTATATATTTGCACTGGTTGGGAAATCCACTCCTGCACGACTGACACCTGCCGCACCACATAATGCTTTCTACAGCAACCTTATCGCCTTTTTTAAATTCTCTTACGTTGCTTCCTGCTTTTTCAACTATTCCAGAGAACTCATGGCCTATAATACACGGTAATTTCGTTAAACCCGAAAAAATTATATACCCCTCTTCATCTGTTTCATATAGGTGGGTATCGGAGCCGCAAATGCCACATGATTTAACTTTTATAAGGATTTCATCACTGTTTGGATTTGGCGTAGGGATGTCTTTTATCTCAAATGTTGTATTTTTCCATACCTGGCTTCCAATAATGGCCCTCTTTTTTAATATTTCCTCTTCGCCTATGCTGTAATTTTTTTTGGGTCGCCATTCTGCATTAACAACCAGTGCCTTCATGCGTGCTCCATTTGCAATACCTTCTTGTTTATTTTCCCACTTCCAATCTTAGGCAGTGATTCTCTGATTTCAACTATCTTGGGATGTTTATAATGGGCTAACCGCTCTCTGCAAAATACCAGAACGTCTTTTTCTGTCAGAGTCCTTCCTTTCCTGGTGACTATAACAGCTTTTGGAATTTCCCCTCTCAATCTGTCCCTTACAGAAATGACAGCTACCTCTTTGATGTCTGGATGGTCCATTAATACCCGTTCAATCTCCTGAGGATAAACCTTCAGTCCTGCGACTTTCATCATCCCTGACTTTCTTTCTATAAGATGGAAGTTGCCTTCCGCGTCCTTTATTCCCAGGTCGCCGCTATAGTACCAGCCGTTTTTAAAACATGTTTGACCATTTGCCTCATCATTGTAATAACCTTTAACTACGGCAGGTCCCTTAAATATCATTTCTCCAATCTCTCCGGCTGGGAGTTCTTCATTATTTTCATCAACGATTTTAACTTCGTATGAGGCGCAAGGTTTTCCTACAGAACCTTGTAGTATAGGTTCACCAGGCCGGTTTGCAAGGGCAATTCCTGTAGTCTCTGTACTGCCCCAGACCGGAATAATCGTGGTGCCCAACTTTTGCCTGAATCTCTCGATGAGCTCACTGCGTGTATACATACCCCCGCTCTCCGGTATCCTTAAAGAACTAAGATCATAAGTATTGTGTTCAAGCATTTCCAGCAGGTTTTCATACACGGGAGCAAGTCCCATCATACAGGTTACTTTGTGATTGGATATAGCCTCCGCAATGGATTTGGGATATATCTTATCAACCATAACTGTTGTCCCACCCAGGTAGAGAGGGCGGGCAAATATCTCATGGGGATGGGCAAACGGCGCAAACATACAGAGATGTATGTCATTGCTTTTCAATCCAAGCGCGTCTACTGAAGCGATAGTATTCCAGTGTATATTAGAGTTTGTCGTTACGGCGCCTTTGGAACTGCCGGTAGAACCAGAAGTATAATTAAGATAAACAATATCATCATCCCGAATATCAAATTTGAGGTTATTCGTTTTCCCCTTCTTTATTACGTCATTCCATGGTATACATTTTCTGCAAGAATCTCCAACTGCTATAATGGGTATTTGTGAATCGGGGGGAAGCAGGTCTATAAATAGACTGTGAACAATAAGGTACCGGGGAGAAATACTATGTAAGATCGTATTAATATCTTCACCAGTAAGTTCAAAATTGATTGGCGCTGCTATTCCGCAGGTTTTTGCGACCGCAAGGAAGCTGATGATGAGTTCAGGGATCCTTGGCAGCATTAAGCCAACCCTATCTCCTGTATGAAAACCCATCTCCACTAGCCCATTTGCCAATCTATTTACTGTTTCATTGAGTTCTTTATAATTTATTCTGGAATCGTGAAAGATAATAGCCGCTTTTTCAGGTATCTCTTTGGCATTTTTTTCCAGTATCTCAACGAGTGTCAAAGTATAGCCCTTGGTTTTTGCTGTGATATTTCAAGATACGATACGAGATGTATATTAATTATCTGTACCGATTGTAAGAAAAAATAAACTATTAACTCAAAATATTACCATATAAATAAAAACAGGTCAATTAATATTACTTATCCTCTTATATCAAATCTCTCGGAGTATGAGCAATGTTAATACTGCAGAGCCAGCGGAAGAGACTGATGACAAAATTTCTCAGGATTTGCTCTATTCTTTTTCCGTATATATGCATTTTAAACTTAGGAAACTAACAAGTTCTTGATAAACACCCTTATTTATGGTAAAAAGTAGTAAAGCGAAGCCTCAGAACAATAAAAAACAAGAGGCAGTATGCAAGAGGCAAGAAGTCAGAAGCCAGAAGTCTTGCATCTTGCTTCTGACTTCTTGCCTCTAAACCTTAATTTATCCCCGTTTTTACGAGGACAAGTTTGTAAAGTTTAATCGGAGATAAAGCTTTTTAAATGGAAGATTATTTGAAAAGGTTACTGGATATTCTGTGTAGTTTTCTCCTTCTTGTAATTTCTATACCGTTATTTTTCATCATGGCCATTTTGATAAAAATAGACAGCAAAGGACCTGTTTTCTTTTTGCAGAAACGGTGCGGTAGGAATAGAAAAGAGTTCTTTATGTATAAATTCAGAACAATGGTTAAAGATGCTGAGACCTTAAAGAAAAGACTCAAAAATGAGATGGATGGTCCTATGTTTAAGTTGAAAACCGACCCCAGAATTACACGGTTAGGAAGGATTTTGAGGAAGTTGAGTCTTGACGAATTACCTCAATTACTGAATATCTTGAAAGGCGAGATGAGTCTTGTAGGACCAAGACCTCTGGCAGACGAGGAAATGGTTGGTAATGATATTTGGAGAGAGATCAGGCTTTCGGTCAGGCCAGGGATGACCGGCCTGTGGCAAATAATGGGGAGAGACAGCGGTAAATTCAGTGATTGGATAACATATGACACTGAATATGTTCAGAAAAGGTCGTTATTTATGGATTTAAAAATCCTTTTCTTAACAATAACTACAGTTTTATGTAATAAAGGTTTATAATTCTGTAATAAAAAGTCTTTTCTTTTTTGTAAAAGGGAAAACCCTTGCAAAGACGGCCTTGAGGTATCGGCCTTCGTGGAAGACGGTAGAAAAGGGGTGATCCGATGCGGCCCCGGTGATCTTGAAGATCTGGAGCACAACCCCGGCCTCTGCGGAGGAACGGGTCAGGATGGAAAGAAAATCACTCTCAGAGACCAGGCCAGAGCAGGAACACGTCAGCAGGATGCCGCCGGGTCTGACGACCTGCATGCCGAGCCTGTTGATATCACCGTATGTCCGATGTGCACGCTTGATTTCTTCAGTACAACCGGCGAGTTTGGCAGGGTCGAGGATCACGATGTCCGCCTGCATACCCTTGCCCGTCATCATGCGCAGGTGGTCAAATACATTGACGTGTTGAAACGTTACTTTTACAGAATTTAAGCGAGCATTCTCCTGCGCCGTTTCCAATGCATCTTCATCCAGATCGATTCCTGTGGCCGACCGTGCACCGGCAAGCATTGCAGAAATGGCAAATCCGCCTGTGTAGCAAAAACAGTCGAGAACTTCCTTGTTATGGCAGTACTGCGACAGGGTCAGGCGGTTCTCGCGCTGATCGAGAAAAAATCCAGTCTTGTGGCCTGTCTTGAGGTTCACCTTCATCCTCAAATAATTTTCTTTAATTTCCAGGGAGTCAAGGAATGAATAATGTCTCGCTATAGTTGAAAAATCTACTCCTTCCTTAGCGGCTGTTCGTTCGTCAGGGCGAACGACGATTCGGCTTCCAGGATATAGGGACTGCAAAGACGACACAATCCAATTCATCGTTTCTATATATCCGGCTGAGTATGGCTCCACGACAAATACGTCAGCAAACTTATCTATAATTAATCCCGATAATCCATCTGCTTCCCCATGAACGAGACGATAACAGTTTGCGGTCTTGTGAATGTGCAGGATTTCTTCACGAAGGGCCTTTGCCTGTTCAAGTTTTTTAAAGAAGAACTCCTGGTTTAGTAATTCTGAAATATTTTCGGTAAGCAGGCGGATGCCGATATTGCTGTTAAAATTGTAAATGCCTCTGCCAATAAAATCGCCTTCTTTAGAGATCACCTCTACCAATGTCCCCGGTTTTAATTTTTTTTGGGGATGACGGATCATCCGGTTGAATATCCAGGGATGGAGGGAGTTTCGTCTTGCTTTTAGTGATAGTACAGGTAGTTCCATAATTCAATGTTATGTAATTGTAGCGCGAGATTTATCTCGCCCGAAGCGATTAAAAAGATAATCAACGGAAATAGGCGACTTAAAAGTCGCGTTACGGCATTATTACAGAATCTTTACCATGAGCATTGATACCCCTGCGCCTGTGGAGATATTAATAAAATTAATAACTTCGTTACTCACCCATTTCCGCCGTTCGATGGTTGCCCCCAAGACACTCTCAACCGTTGTTCCAATAAATGCAGCAATCACTACAATTATTATCGACGAAAGACTGATTAATTGCAATACATAAGCTTCAGCGCCAATGAGTGCGGCAGACGAGACTCCCAAAATGGTGCCTTCGATAGATATTGCCCCATCCGTTCCCACAGGCACGGATTTCATTGTGGTAATAAGAATAGGTTTTTTCCCGTAGATTTGCCCTAATTCACTGGAGATTGTATCGAAGGTGGCCGTGGCGAAGGCTGCTACAAATGCGATCTTGAAGACTTCAGGAATATCGGTTAATAAAGCCATAATAGCCATTATAAGCCCTACTCCACCTTTGGCGACTGCATGTTTTACCCCGCGCCTTCCCTTGTTTTCCTGCGCAACTCCATGTGATGCCTTCCATTTGTATTTGTGTTTGGATGACCAACTGCCAAGTGTAAAAAATGTAAAGAGGATTAAAAAACCGCCTATTCCCAGGCAAAGATATATTATCGTGCCAACGATAACTCCGCCGATTAAACCGGATTTGCTTACTGTCTTTAAATAGTAAGCAAGTAAGCCAAATGAAATATTAACGCCTAATGCACCGATGATGCTATGCGCATTGTTAAGATGTTCCCAGTTAATAATTGTGGTCGCATACAGGAACAGACCAGCCGTTAGTGGTACAGTAATATTGTCATTTATCTTTAAGGGTAGTGATTCTACTCCTGCTGCTAAAAAAGCCGCTGAAAACGCAGAGATAAAAAAGTAAGACCATATTAATGGTGTTTGCATTTGCCCCAGTGTGGCTTGAGTAAAGGCATGACCCTGATTTACCCACCACATGAGAATGGCTGCACCCACTCCGCCAAAGAAGACAAAAGCAGCACTGCCTATCCATGATTTCTCAGGATTCCAGGGGAGTTTCCTTTTCCCGTAAGCCTTTCCAAAGATGTTGGAGCAACCGTCTCCAAGAGACATAATAGCCCATGCCCCTGCCACGATGTACATTTTTTTATAGAAGAGGAGAATGAGTATAAAGACCATTACGCCGTAAATGAGTTTGCCAGAGGAAAATCCCTTTTCGCGTTCATGTTTCCGGAACGCACTCTTTACAAGCATCTTTGATAAGAAAAGTCCGTACATGATTCCCACGAATGCAAACAGGAGCGCCTGCCAGGCATTTAGATATCTGAGCAAGAGGACGAATACTACCGGTACGATGTGTTCGATCTTGCGTTTCGTTTCACTTGTCATAGGTTTTGGTATCTTAACAAAAACATCTTGACGTTTTTAGCAAAAATGTAGCGCCGACCCTTGTGGTCGGCATTGAGCGGGGGATAACCCCCCGCGCCACAGATTCCGATCCATTCAGGTTTTTCGCTGGTTCAATCGTTCGACTGAGCGCTCACGACGAAGTCTACAAGATTGAACCGCCCACGAGAATTTATTTGTTGTGGTTATTTAGTCTTTGTGCGGTTTGTAGCCTGGAGTTTTGTATATCCAGTCAAGGGTACGATCCAGACCCTCTTTTAAAGGAATGTGGGTATACCCCAACTCCTGTTCTGCCTTTTCCGAGCTGAATGCCCAGTCGTGTTTATAGATTTCAATTGTGGAGGGTGTATGTTTTGGCGTTTTTTTGGATACGCGGGCAATGAGTTCATCGCATCTTGCGGACATTTTTGCAATCCAGAATGGTATGTGTCTTTTTGGGGCTTTTACTCCACTGAGTGCTTCCAAAAATTTGAAAAAATTTTCCATTGAAACATTTTCTCCCCCCAAAATATACTTTTGTCCAACCTTGCCTTTTTCCATCGCCAGCAAATGGCCTTTTACGACGTCTGTAATAAATGCATAATTCCACAACTTGCTTCCATCGCCAAGGATTCCCGGTATCTTTCGCCCCAAAAAATCCAGGATGATACGGACAATCAAATTTCCCTCAGTAATTTCGCCTGGCCCATAAATTACACAGGGATACACCGTAATTACGGGCAATCCTTTATTTAGATACTCAGCGGTCAATAGATCGGCAATATACTTTGTCCGTTCATAGTGGTTGTGTAAGTGGTCTGGGTCGTGTTGTGTTTCCTCGGTATTGATTTTACCGTTTGATGGGCCGATCGCCATAAAAGAAGAAGTGTATATAAATTTTGTAACACCTTCTTCAAGGGCACATTCCATAACGTTCTTAAGGCCTTCCACATTAACACGGTAAAATTCTGCTGGATCACGCACCCAAGCCTTTACGAGCGAGGCCATATGAAATACCATTTTGCATCCTTTGATGGCTTCTCTGATTGTGCGTATATTGGTTACATCTCCTGGAAATATTTTTAGTCGTTTATTGTCAATCTCCTTTAAATTGTTAATTTTTCTGACCAGGAGATGGACATCTTCATCAAGACAGTTCAACTCTTTTATAAGTTGTTTTCCTAAAAAACCCGTTCCCCCCGTGACAAAAATAGGCATAATGAACCGATTAGATTATTGCTATAGTAAACGATATAAATTAGGATTTCGACGACTTTTAACAGTGTAGTGGCAATTCATGAATTGCCACTACATGGTCGGATGGTCGGTTTGAAATTCCTATACAATAAATGTAGCGCCGATCCGTTGTGGTCGGCATTTGGCAGAGATAAACCACCCGCGGTACAGATTCCGAATCATTCGAGGCAGAGGATACAAAATTATCATTATCGTTCATTGTGATTTAATCAGGAATTGTCTTTTCAGTTAATTCTCCAAAAATGACCTTCAGGATATCTTTTATCTGTATAAGGCCTGAAACAGCCCCTTGCGTATCTTTGACAATGGCTACGTGCAATCCTTTTTGCTGGAATTCCGTGAGTATCATGCTAATTCTTTTATCCTCCGGGACAAAATAGGGTTCCATCATGAGGTCTTCGAGGACGAAGAGGGGATTATTTATCAGCATGTTTATGATTGCTTTTGAATGAATGATCCCAATGACGTTATCAATGCTATGCCTGTATACGGGGTATCGTGTATGACCTTCTTCGGTGATGATTCGCACTATGTCATCCTGTCCCATATCAGCATTTATAGCGACAATCTTGTCTCTAGTTACCATTACCTCTTTAGCAAATTTATCATTCAGTTCAAATACCCTGTGCAATAACTTGTGTTCGCCGTCAGCCAATACGCCCGTTTCTCCACTTTCTTTGATGATATGCTTTACTTCTTCTCGGGTGAAGATTGTTTTTTTATACTCGATTTTTATGCCAAATAAATTAAAGACCAGATAGGTGATATACGTAATCAATGTAACAATGGGGGAAAGTGTCCATCGTATCCACTCGTACGGTTTAACAATCAATAGCGAGAGCCGTTCTGGAAATTGGGTCGCTAATACTTTCGGGAATGTCTCGCCAAACATAAGTAAAACAAGGGCAACGATAATTGGGGCCAGAATCACACCCCACTCGCGTAAGTAATATATTGCGATCGTTGTTCCTATCGTGGATATTATTGTGTTGACGATGTTATTTCCTGTAAGAATGGTGCTGAGAAGCCTGTCTGGTTCACTAATTACGTTAAAAATGGAGATGGCTTTTTTGCTTTTCTGCTTGATCAGGAAATCCAATCGTGTCTTATTAAGGGAAAAAAAAGCCGTTTCAGATAGGGAAAAAAAAGCAGAAACAAAGAGGAGGATAAAAAAAAGTATCATCATGAAAACTATTATTGTAGGTGAGAAGTGCAACGAATCCATAAAGACGCCCTTTTTTATTCCTTCTCTTTTTCGAGGATAAGATTCATGATTTCTTCGGGTGCGTTGGATTTAATGATTTTTTGTTTAAAGGATTCATCAATGAATAAACGGGCTATTCGGCTTAAAAGCCCCAGATATGTGCTATTTGTTCGCTCTTTGGTAGCGATTAAAAAAACCAGATGAACGGGTTTGTCATCAAGGGAATTGAATTCGATCCCTTGCTCGGAAATTCCCAAACACGCAATAATGTCAGTTACACCCGAAGTTTGTGCGTGTGGTATTCCTATCCCCCCACCGATTCCCGTACTCTTAATCTTTTCTCGTTCTATTACCTTTTTGAGGAGGTCTATTTCATCAGTTACCTTATCCGAAGTCTTGGCGACATTGACCAATTTTCCCAGAACGTCATATTTATCCCTGCCATTCAGGTTAATAATGATACGTTCTTTGGTCAGGACATCTGAGAGTTTCACACCCATCCCCTTTCACCGCATAACTACACTATAATATTGTATATATTTTAATTTGTGATTAGTAAAAATCAATGCTTTTAAGTTTTTAAAATAAATTCTCATAAAAACTCTGGCCACACGGCAGGGGGGGAAGACCTAAAATTTCTGCTACGGTGGCTCCTAAATCAGCAAAAGATTGACGAATGCCTAATGATGCGGGGGATTTCAATGCTTTTCCATAGACCAATAGCGGTACATACTCTCTGGAATGGTCTGTGCTCGGTGTGGTTGGGTCACAACCATGATCTGCCGTAATAAACAAAATATCCCCTTTGCCAAGCGCTTCAAGGATTTCGGGAACGCGGTTATCGAAGGTTTTTAAGGCATCCGCAAATCCTTTGACATCGTTTCTGTGACCGTATTTCATGTCAAAATCGACAAGGTTTGTAATAAGGATACCTTTAAAATTCCTTTTTATGCATTGTATGGTACGTGTAATTCCATCTTGATTATCATGTGTGTGTATCTCTTCTGATAATCCCTTGTGCGCAAATATATCACCAATCTTACCGATACCGACCACCTCCAGTCCCTTTTGAAGTGCATGATCTAAAATTGTAGGTGATGGTGGCGCTAAAGAAAAATCCTTACGCCTGTCTGTCCTGATGAATTGTCCGTTTTTTACGACAAATGGGCGCGCAATAACCCGGCCTACGGCATGTTCTCCTGTTAATATCTCACGGGCTGTTTCGCACATTTTGTATAACACTGAAATTGGTATAATATCCTCACAGGCTGCGATCTGAAAGACACTGTCGGCTGAGGTGTACACTATCGGAAATCCCGTCTCGATATGTTCTTTTCCCAATTCCTGAATAATTTCAGTGCCCGAAGCAGGTTTATTACCCAGGATGGACCGCCCGATTTTATTTGTAAATGTATTTATGATTTCTTTTGGAAAACCATTCGGATAAGTAGGAAAGGGTTGTTTTGTTATAACACCCGTCATTTCCCAGTGGCCTGAAGTGGTATCCTTTCCCGCGGAGATTTCTGACATCTTGCCATAAAAACCAGAAGGTGCAATTGAAGGAGAGACTCCCATGGCAGGTATAATTCTTCCAAGCCCCAGTCTTTCCAAATTGGGTAACTGTAATCCACCCAAAACATCCGCAATATTTCCCAGGGTATTACTGCCTTCGTCTCCATACAAGTGCGCATCAGGCATGGCGCCAACACCGACACCGTCCAGGACTATAATTACGACTCTTTGTATCGCTTGATTCCCTTTTTCCCTTTGTTCGGTCACATCTCTGGCTATGTGGATTGTACCTGCACATTTTCCCTGCTCGTCAGAACGCTCCAGCGATTTTATGGAATCTGACAAGGTTACATTTTCAATGCTCACCGCGAAGTAACTGGCCAGTATGGTCAGAAGAAGGTTATTGTATTTGTCACGTTCAAAAGTATGAAAATATTCTGGTATGGTACTAAATACGGCAGACAGCCCAATCAGTTTCCGATTGTGAATAAGGGGGGTGTTCATAAAAGAAGAATAACGCACATCCAGTACCGGGCGAGATACGATATCTTTCAATCGTGTAGACAACGGAAGGGTTGAGTCCTTAATTTTAGAAAAAGGAATGCCTATGGAAAAAACGGGGGTAAGGTTTTCATTATTATTATTGAGCATAAGGACGGATGCATCAGCCTCTGTAAATATCTTAAAATGTTTGGTAACCGTCCGTACAATTGATTTATAGTCTAAGGGTTTGCTGGTGGGTAGTAAAAAGACGTCCGAGAGGGTCTTGAGTCGTTGGTACAACTTCTTTTCATCCGAGATAGATGACATATATCATGAATCCTGACCCGCTAAATCGTTCGACTGAGCTCACGACGAAGTCCGTAGCGCTAAACCCGAAATTCGAAACAATTTCAAAATTACAAATTCAAAACGTTCTAAACCTCGTTTCCAATTTCTGGCATTTGACATTAGAATTTGTTCAGGATGATTATATTTAAAATGACGCTTCTTCTTCAAACAAAAAATTATTCAGGTATACCTATTCTTAATCTCCCGAATGTCTCCCCTTTCGAATAAACGCTTAAAGGCTTCTACCACCAAGGGATCAAAATAAGTGCCGCTATGGTCTACGATCTGATTGTATGCCTGCTGGTCAGACCATGCACTCTTATAACGTCTTTTACTGACCAAGGCATCATAGGTATCAGCAAGCCTTACGATCCGTGCCGAGATAGGAATTGCCTCTCCTTTTAACCGGTCAGGATAGCCAGTGCCATCAAAGTTCTCGTGGTGCCATCGGGCAATCTCTTTGGCTAAATGAAAGAATTCACTGTCACCGAGTATCCTGTCACCATACAGAGGGTGTTTTTTCATTTCTTCTCTCTCTTTATTGGTAAAATAACCCTGTTTTTTCAATATGTAATCAGGGATATGTATCTTCCCTACGTCGTGTAAAATACTCGATGGCCCTAATTCCTTTATAAATGACTCCTTCAGACCTAGTTCTTTTGCCAGGGCCATGGAATAATAGTTAATGCGCAAGACATGATTGCCCGTATCTTCATCCCGCACCTCACATGCCCTGGCCAACATGAGCAACGCCTCAATATTGGCATCCTTCAATTCTTTATAAGAATCCTTGATCTTATGCCTCATTACCTCAAAGGACTGCATCAATACTCCGACCTCATGCTGCTGTTGCCTGTGAATAATAGGGAAGTCAAGGTTGCCATTGGCAATCGCATTGGCTGCTGAAGTCAGGTTTTTAACCGGTCGAGCCAAACTTACCGAAAGTTGCCATGCAAGGACTATAACGACAACAAAAACAACGCCCGTTGAAAGGACGGCGTTTCGTGTCAGATGTTTTATCTGTGCCAGAAAAGCAGAGGCGGGCACTGTGTAGAGAAGCCTCCAGTCCTTCTCTTTTAAAGGCATACAATACCCCAAATAAGCTTCAGTACTGATTACCAGCGGGTGGACGAATATACCCCCTGCATTTTGAGCCAGTGCCTCAGAAACTTCAGGTATTTCTGTAAAACCTATCTCCTTTATATCTTCACCATAATAATATTCCGTCTCCAGATTCTTTTTAATCCCGGGATCCAGCTTAATCCAGGATTTGAAGACCAAACTCCTATCCGTTGCATGCGCAATCCTCACGCCATATCTATCTGTCAGGATGCACAAACTCCCTTTCCCAAGAGAATTCTTTTCCTCTTCAATTAACTTCCATAGCTCTTCAGCATGGCGCCTCATTACCATGACACCTATGATTTCTTTCTTATAATTCCTGACGGGCGTACTATAATAAATGTACCCTTCCCCTTGATCCATGGCAGGTTCAGAGACATAGGTATTACCATTCACAGCCTCTTTAAAGAAATCTCGTGCGCTATAATTTTTTGTTTGAATATCATGAGTATTTGCGACAATGATGTCTCCATGAGTATCGAGGATAAAAATTGATTCTGAAGAAGCGAAGTGATTTAACAGTCTCTTCATGCGACTTTTCACAAGAAAAGCGCTTGTCTCTTTGTCGGCAGCCCTTATCAGGTGTTTGCTGCATACGCCCTGTATCATGCTTTTCTTATGGATAGTTTGAAAATCGATAATCCTGGCAATTTTGCTTGCCTGATTTTTTAACTCTGCTGTTTTCATGCTGTATATAAGACGTCGGTTTGCCCAATCGTTATAGGCAATAAGGGCAACCATGGGCAGCAATGAGACCAGCAGAAATGAGATAAATATCTTTGTAACGATGCTATTTCGCAAGGCACGTTTCACCTTAACGTTTAAATAGGGTGGTTGGGTTACCCGGGTAAAGCAAAATCATGGGTGTTGAATTCTTAAAGCAATTTTCCGATGGGACCCAGGTCGATGTTCAGGTCTTCTGTTTTTAAACCAAACTGCGATTTGAGTTCTTCCATTTTTTCCGCTAGCTTCATGAAAGTAGTCCCCAGGTTGTTCATTTCCTCTCTGGTTAATGTCCCGCTATCGATGCGCCTGATGGCCTGGCGTTCGAGAAGTTCACGTAGTAATTCGATAATGGTCAGCACTAATTTTGCAAGCCCCTTGCTCACATCCTCCGGGTCGATATTAATGTGATTTGGTAAAACGGATTTCTTTTCTTGAGATATGATACGACTGAATATATCCGGTGTATCGGTTTCTATATGCGGCATGGATTCTCCAATTATGCAAAAATGTCATTGTGAACGAAGTAAATCAATCCCCCGTTCCCCCTTAATCCCCCATGGGGGATTGAAAGATTGCTTCGTGACTTATGCCCCTCGCAATGACAACTCGATTTGTCGCTCTTGGCTGGTTCAATCTAGCAGATTGAACCAGCTTTGAATCCCCTCACCCAGACCCTCTCCCACAAGGGGCGAGGGAACTTTCCCTCCCTTGATGGGAGGGATTAAGGGAGGGTGAAATATTTTTATGCCCTTTTGTGATCCTTTGGCTCATGAGGTTTTATTTACCGTCATGCAGCGCAAGTATCTTCATTCTATTCGAGTGGTATTATCAATTTACCTGAAATTCTTTGTTTGTACCTTTTTTGATTCTGATAGTCCTGATCAGAAATTTGAATTTCTGCGTTCCCACTAAAACTTATCTTTATGTAAGTGCTTTTAATATATGCAGTGCCTGAAACATAATTAACCCAGAAATCCACGATCTGCTCACCACCACCCGTTGTAGAAAAACAATCATCTAAATCCAACGCTTCCTGTACAGTTGCTCCATTCTTTTCCAGAATTCTTGCAATAACATCGGTCATCGAATTTTGATCTAATTCTATTCTGACATTCGTTTTACTTCCACCGCCTCCATCCTCCTGAGGTTCGGCATCTACCTCTATTTCCTCTTCATCCAGGGTATCGCCACATTCTGTGTCCTCTGTTCCAAACTCAAAATTAAAGGTTGCGCTTTCGAAGGCGCTACCACCGCCGGAATCATCATGGCTCGATTTGGCGTTTCCCTTTTTAATAAACTCCTCTTCTTCAGTCATAGTAATGTCTACCGTTCCAGACACATCTTCTTTTAGTTTCTTTTTTCCCACTTTCACCTGAATGGTTCCATCAAAATCATACGTTTCCTGCGCAAATACCTCGTATGCTGAACTAAAAGCAGCTACAAACAAAAATATAAAAACACCGATCAGATACTTCTTCATACCAACCTCCTTTCAAAACATTTCATGGCTGGTTCAATCTTGCAGATTGAACCATATGTTTCGAATTGGCCATAGGATTTGAATTCTGCAATGAGACAAAACTATGCCAACTGTTTCGGTTCAATCTGCAAGATTGAACCAGCTAAAACCCTCTTACGCTTTTTTGTTGTATTAACTCATGACGAAATAATTATGCTAGTTTTTTGGACTCGAGTATTTCTATACGTTTTTTTATCGTCTCCAGTTCATCTACATTTTGTGACGTATTGAATGTGGAATTGAAGTCCTTGTTTGTTGTCCACCAGTCCATCCCCATTTCCTTTGCCTTTTCGACTGAGGCAATCACAAGGCGTATCTGTATGGTCAGGAGTTCGATGTCAACGAGCTTAATCTTAATGTCTCCTGCAATGACCAGGCCTTTGTCGAGGACTCGTTCCAATACATCGGCGAGCGTTGCTGAGTTGGTCGACTGTGTTATAGCGGTGCGCTGTCTTTCCATTCATATCCACCTTTCTGTGGTAAATTTAAATATCTGTCATTGGTTTATACCTGACTGTCTTGCAGTTTCCACAGAGGTTAATAATGCCCTCAGCCCAATGTAAATCAAGTCAATGTTAGCCACTGATATCGTGATGTCACCGTGGACTACCACGCCTGTATTCAACACGCGGTCAAGTGTTTCACAAAGAGAGATACGCTGGTCTTCCAGTAATGGAGGGATTTCAAAACCACCTGTTCTTTCTTCCTCCAGCACCTCTCCGCCTCCGTATGTAGAAAACGGCGAGGGTTGAAATTCATCCCCTCCCATACCCTCCCCCATAAAGGAGGAAGGCTGGGGAGGATGAGTTTCCGGAGGAGGAATAAGGAAAAAGCGTTCTCTTAAGATTATGTATACTTTATATAGCAGACCAAATAATTTTTTAATGATATTCATACAATTCCCTGCCAAAATTTTCTAGGGCCTTTACTCCACACACCTCCTGCTCTTGCCTGTATATGACGTACGGGGTTCCCACAGGAAACAGGTGTTTAAAGTTATCGAAGGTCTTTCTTTCGTATGCAATTCTATTGATGCACAGCGCACATTCGGCGGCTGTTACGCTACTTGGGGAAGGGGGGTGCGCCATATTCAGTATCATTTGACTCACCGGAATTTTAAGCTTCCAGAGAGCCTCGACAAGGTCACTCGTTTCATGGTAAGCCATTTCAGTGGGAATGGCGATGGGAATAAATAGCGACTTTCCATTGTCACGGAGCAGGGTCAAAAGCTTTTTAACCTTTTTTGACAGATCGACCAGGAAGGCCGAAAGTTTCGGCATACGAAAGACATTTTTATATTTTAAAAAAAGGTTAAAAAAGAATTTCAACCAGTCGAGCACCAATTCCGGCATTTCGAGAAACCGTATGAGATGTCCTGTCGGCGCCGTATCCAAAATAAACAAGTCGAAATTCCCTTTATCCATATAGTCAATAATCGTGGCAATGGCCATAACCTCGTCTATGCCAGGCGGGGTCATATCTATAAAAGATTCCATGATCTCTTTCTCGAATACCACATTTATGGCAGCATCCCCTTTTACAAATGCGGTCATAATGTCTTTGATTTCATCTGTATAAAGGCATTTCAATTTTTTATATTCTTTTCCAGCATCCATTTCCTGTACATAAAGATTATTTTTAAGGGATAAAACGTCTTCTCCAACAACCACACCCAAACAATCGGAAAGGGAATGGGCAGGGTCGGTTGAAAAAAGCAAAACACGCTTTTCCGGGTAGATATCTGCCAGTGACAACGCTGAGGCGCTGGCAATGGTTGTCTTACCCACACCTCCCTTGCCGCCAAACATCAGGAATTCTATCGTGGCTTTAGGTATGGGAAGGCGGTTTCTCTCACGAGAAAAGGACACTGAATCCTCCCAGTCCCCTTTTTCTAAAGGTGGATTAGCCGATATTATGAAAGGGAGAGTGGTGGGAATTGCGGAGTGGAGTATTTCATTTGGTAACGGTTCACCCCCTCCCCTTACCCCTCCCACCAGGGGCGGGGAATACTCATTGCCCCCTTGTATACCTCCCCCTTGATGGGGGAGGTTTAGGTGGGGGTGAACTGTTACCTCATTTATATGGAAAGTATTTTGAGGATGAGCCTCTGTACCATGATGGAGGGTGGTCTCCGTCATCATTTCTGCAAAATTCAGTAAGAAATCTCTCCCATGGATTTCTTCTTTGTACAGAGGCATCATCAGTAAATTGTACCCATCAAAACAATGCTTTATATCATCAATATATTTCTTTTGTAACAAATATTGTCCATTACAAAAGGAACAATCGCCAAAAGGGTTGACGCGATTTACAATAATGTCTTTTACGGGGATTTTGTGCCCTCTTAACACAGATAAAAAACGTTTTGTCTCGTTAACACTGAGCGCTTCCGGCACCATTACCGGCACAAATTCGCATGACTTATTCCGCAACACCCGTTCAACCTTTTTTGCGCCGTTTGAAAATGCCTCAATGAACGCATCGGTATCGTCGGATTGATAATGCCGCATATACAACTTTGACATATAACGATGCTTTTCCATCATCAGATCCAGTAAATGAGTCCAGTTCTTTATGAGATGGGGCATTTGCAGGAATTTGACGGTATGTCCTGTTGGCGCAGTATCGAGTACGATGGTGTCATAGGTATCATTTTCCAATAGATCAACCAATTCGATCATGCCCATCAGTTCGTCTATTCCAGGCAGGGAAGTGGAGAGAAGCGCAGATATATCGGTGTTATCAAGGAGGGTGCCTCTTTCCATAATTATTTTTAACGTGTTACTGTGTCTCTTCATAAATTGCTGGAATGAGGTATATGCATCTATTTCCCATACCATAAGATTCTTGAACAAATCCTTTTCTATTAGACTATCCATGAGGGAATGGGCAGGATCGACGGAAGCCAGCAGAATACGCTTTTGAGGATTATTCTTTGCAAGATAGAGCGCCGTTGCTGCCGCTGAGGTTGTTTTCCCTACACCGCCTTTGCCCCCAAAACAAATCAGGGATAACTGTGGATTTGTAAGAAATGAAGTACGCTGCGTAATGTGTTCAGTTTTCTCATTCAAAATGTTTTCAACCTCAGGCTTAAGCGCTGCTACGTTATTCATAATTGATATGTGTTAAAAGCAGAATTACACACCCCTTTTTTCCCCTCTTTCTAAAGGGGAAAAGCAGAGGCATCATTCATTATTTTTGCGGTCTCTAGATCTTTTACTTTTTTTATTCTTTCTGACCACTACATTCCTCACTTCATCTTCGGTTTCGTTATCTTCATCAGCTTCGCTGTCCTCTACAACCGCAAAATGTTTCTTTTTGTATTCTTCAATCTGTTCTAACCGATTCAGGAGTTCGGATTCCCTGTTATTAAATTCCTCTTCGGTGATCTTTCCTGTTTCAAGCATCATGTAAAGCTCGGATAATTCTGCAGAAATATTCTCTTCGTTTAAGAACTCTTCTTCGGCAGCCTTATGAATTTGTTTAAAGATATAAAACAAACCTTTTGCGGGTGAAAGCAGGATGTCGTCGATTAATAACATATAAATTCCTTGTATGATGTACGATTTACGAGGTACGATTTACCCTCCCCCTGTCCCCCTCTAGAGGGGGATAAAGGGGGAGGTAAATCCCAAATCGTAAATCATTCGACTGAGCTCACGACGAAGTCTGAAATCGTAAATTTGTCTTCGCGTCCTCTGCGACTTTGCGGTGAACCATAACTAATATTCATGCCGTCTTCAGTTTTATGTCAACGAAATTGTGAGGCGCCCAGGGGCCGTTAAAATCAAAGGCATAATTATCATCAAATTCCTTTGCCGCCTCAAAGACGCCCTTTTCGAATTGTTCCAGTTTTGCCTTTTCCACTAGGCACGCCAGCTTCATTATCGTATTTTCATCTTTGGGTTTATTTACCTTTATCTCGCAACAGTAGTCTTTCAGAATATCCTGTACCGCTGTTATGTGCTTTTCACGATCTTCATTCAGGATGGTTTCAAACATCCTTCCCAATTCCAGTTTTTCTTCCTGTGTGGCTCCTGTCGGCTTTAAAAATATATTATCCCTGAATAGCTCAAGTGTGCGATGTTTCCTGACCATGAACTCGAAGATATTCTCGACGTCCCAGTTAATTTTCAAACCCATTTCGACCTTGCCTTCCATCCTTTTCAACTGGCTTATAAAACTATCATGATTGAGCTTTAATATCTTTTTAATGCTCGCTTCATTGTCTGCCACAACACCAAAAGATACCGGGAGAATGGTTAATGTCTTCATGATTTCTTTGATCACGCTATGATGGGCGCTCAGATGCTTCCGTTCCGGACGGAGTTTGCCATCCGGTCCATCGCTGACCACAGCGGCAACATCGTTATCGGATATTGTAAAAACTGGCTTACCATCAATACCGGGAATGGTAAAAGTGGGTTTTGCGCCATGCCTCATAAAGCCGTAAATATATTTCCCATTGCCAGACATAGTCGATCTCCTGTCGCGTTATTCCGTTTAAGTCCCCCTTAACAAAGGGGGATTCAGGGGGTTGTGTTTTTTGGACTATTTTACAACCCCCTAGCCACCGCCCCCTTTATCCCCCTCATTGAGGGGGACAGGGGGAGGGGGCTTCTCTATGCCATACATTGTATAACACGTATAAATATAATGAAATTTCCCATACGATCGGGTTAAACATTCGGATTTAAGTTGTAAGATTTAAACAGAAGCAAGAAGCTAGAAGCCGGAAGCTAGAAGCAAGAAAACTTACAACTTTAAGCTGCCCCAACCCCTGGCCTGCGCTAATAGGAAAAATCCTATGCAGTCCTGGTTTCTTCCGATACAGGATGAGGTGTCTTGATGGGCTTTAAAGATTTCAGCTTGCCTACCTGCACCTTAATATCCAGGACACCTCCACAGACCCAGCACTTGACATCTCCTTCATAATCATCATAGGTATCATCTAAGTCGAAATTATGACCGCATAGAATACAATTTATTTTCATTACTCAATCTCCTTAAGCAAAATTCAGTACGTGTCTGTGTATGGGGAACGTGTTCCATTGAAAAATAAGCCACCTGCGGCGCTTATTCCGCTGTAACAAACGCTCTGTCTCACGAGACATTATTTCCTTATCTGCATGCGACATTGAGACAGCCGTAGACGTATGGCCGGAACGGTAACTCTTTACATTCCGCATGTTACGGATACAACTTGAGGTTTTTATCGATAACATTACAATTCTCCTTTCAAAAACATCGAGTAATCCCACAGGTTAACCAGTGGGACTCAAAGGATTGTGGTTTTTCTGGGAATTTCATAACCACCTTTGTCCTCACTGGCGGAAGTGCAGGGGTAACTGTCCCCCGCTGGCGGGGGTGCAGGGGGTGGACTGGACATCTCCATCTCTTCCACCACCCTTTCTATCTTCTTCATAACATCGTTCATATTCTTTAATACTTCCTCATCGGTAAACCTGATCACCTTAAATCCCGCGCTTTCCAGATCGCTGGTCTTCTGTTTGTCTTTCTCCTCGGTTTTGTCATCTTGATGTGTTATCCCGTCTACTTCAATCACCAGTTTTAATTCCTTACAGAGAAAGTCAGCTATATATCGCAGCACTGGCCTTTGCCTTCTGAATTGATACCCCTTCATATGGCCGGCACGCAGGGCGTATTTCCACAAACATGCCTCGGCTTTTGTCATTTCCTTGCGCAGCTTGTTTGCAAACGGTTGTAATATTTTGTTGTAGGCGTAATTGTTTGTTGTGTCGGCTTTCAATTTTCCACTCATTGTTTCCACCCCCTGCACCCCCGCCAGCGGGGGACAACCACCCACTGCACCTCCAACGGCTTTTTGTAATGTTGTAGGTTACAAGACAGGCACGGTCAAATCGTAGGGACGAACATCCGTTCGCCCGTACAGTCCATGCCACCCAATAAGCCGCATAAATAAAATGAAAATTCCTATACAATCAAGTTTTAGATGCACGAAGTCAGAAGTCTTGCATCTTGCTTCTTGCATCCTGCCTCTTGCCTCTTGTTTTTTATCGGTCTGAGGCCTCGCCTCGCTAATATCTGAGCACCAGTCCTTTACTGTTGTCAGTTGTTTTTTTACTTACAATGCTATTTTCTTTTGTGTCTGCCTTGATGCGATTCATGAGGGCGTCTGTTTCGGTCTCTATCTCTTCCAGGCGTTTTTTAATAGCTTCGATGCGCCGACGCGAGTTTTCCATTTCCTTGATGCGGTGAGCCTTTTCCATCTCCAGGCAGGAAATTCTCATAAATGCCTTGTGAGGCAGAAAAGTCTGGTTTACGGTACCTGCATGGGTCTTTATATCATTCACACTTTTTCGCTTCATGGGCGCTTTCATTGTTTTTTGCTCCTTTAGGGGGTGTAATAGAATAACATTAACATCTTGCCTGGTATTTTCATTTATATAGCTTGAATTACAGGTTAATTATGTAAAACTTATATTATTATACCCCCTTTACTCCCCAGCGGCTGAGCCACAATACGTTTCCGGAATAAATGTCAATTCTTCTGTATTATTTTCATGCCTTGCCTTGCATACTTTTTGTATTATGTCAGAAATCTTTTCCTGCATAAGCGCCTTTCCATCACGAGAGATCTTAATCGTATTGGTGTTGAGCACATCCTGACAGATACGACGGAAAATCGTATCACTCCAGGCAACATGTCCGCCACGATGGGCAAGGATACGCGCAATCATAATTCCCGCACGAATGCTGGGCCGGTGGTTGTTGACTCCCATATTCCTCAGTTTCCTGATGATATCTATAATTATCTCCGCGTCTTCCCGTGAAATCCCAGACCGGGCCTCCACGATCTTAATTTCTGTTTCCCGATCAAAGTGATGAATTTGTATCGTTACAAGACGGTCTATAAGTGCATCCTGTGCTTTGTGGGTACCTGCATATTCCTCTGGGTTCGAGGTGAATATGGCATGGAAATCAGGATGAACTTCAAGGTGGCCGCTGCCATACCGGCTCCGTTTTGGTGCGCTTAAAACCCCTTCCTGAAGAACACTGAGCAGGACGTTGTTTGCTTCGGGTCTTGAGCGGTTAAATTCATCGTAGATAAGCACGTGGCCATTCCTGCATGCACTGGTAAGGCGGTTATCTGCCCAGATAGTTTGCATCTCCTCTTCGGATTTCACCACTGAATGGATGAAATTATCGTAGAGCTTTTTCTTTCGGTAACCATCGTGTTTCCCAATAAGGTCTGACGTCTTGAACTCATCATCGCCATGAATCAGCGTCACGGGTCTCTCAAGCCTGGAAGCAACGTGGAATGCCAATGTCGTTTTTCCAGTTCCGGCAGGCCCTGAAAAGTGAACAGGATACCCTGCTTGAAGATATGCAAGCGCGGATTCAACAATTTCCTCTATATAGGGAGTAACCGCAAATCCGTTGCTTGGCTCCAGAGATACTCCCGATTCATGAGACTGCTGGTGGGTTTCAATTACCGCTGTGTTCATTCACGCATCTCCTTAATTATTGTTATTACTCATAGTCTGGCAGTTATAGCAAACGATTAAAATATTCTGTAATTACTTCAAAGAAACATATCCCCTCCCCCGGCAACGCAAACAATACATTGCAGAAGCCGAGTGGTCATCGCCGGAACCACAGCACACCGGGCATATACGGGTATCCTCCGTAGTAATCGGCAGAATGCCCTTACCCATACATGCAGTGCATGTCAGCGTCTTGACAGCTCCTGTGCCGCTGCAGTGGGCACATCGTCTATAGGGCGATAGTGTCTTGACAATGCCTTTGCCCTTACAAACACAACATGTAGAGAGGTGAGACATAATACCAAAAGGATCATTCCCGCTTCCCCTGCAAAATGCGCAGGTGATGCTAACCAGTTTCCCTTCCCGGGAAATAACAGGCATTCGATTTTTTCCTAAAAAGATTTTCTTGATAACCGATAATATCGTAACCATGTAAGCGTATTTAGCCCCATGGTAATCCATGAGAAGACAGATTACCTTTTGCGAGAGGATTTTCTCCCGAAAAAGGCTTCATGGGCGCTATTCATCTCGCTTCTGAAATCAGTAATAAACTGCCTTGTTTCATCAGCCCCTTGTTTAACCGTATCCTGGATTCCTTTGATAAAATTGTCCCGACCCTCATTCATTGTCTGGATTTCATCCGCAAGTCTTGACATTGCATCAGTAAGATTACCCATAAACTACTCCTTTCTAGACGCACAGCAGTGCGTTTCTATAAAAATGAAATTTCCCGATACATTAAGTTAAAGATGGCCGTCACTTTAAGAATGACGGCCATCTTATTCCCATCCATACTAAGCCGGCGAAGCGGCAGTTGCCGTCAAACCAATCGCCTCTGCGTACTTCAGATATGTTTCAACAGATGCAATCACGACCCTGGCCTCTATTGAAAGCAGCTCAATACCTACAAGGGACACCTTTACCCATGCATCAACCACAATACCCTTGTCAAGTATTCTATCTACAACTTCAGCAAGACTGGACGAATCGGTGGATTTTTGTACCTTTGCCATGTTGTTACTCTCCTTTCGTTATTTATATGGAATTTTACTTTTGAGATCCTTCAGTGAATCTTCTCAAGTTATTCCGTTTAAGTCCCCCTTAACAAAGGGGGATTCTCTATGCCATACATCGTATTGCCAACGAAACACTCGAAAAGACCTGATTCTCCCCCTTTATCCCCCTCTGGAGGGGGACAGGGGGAGGCTATTTTTGCGTCTTTTCGTGGGCAACTTTGAATTTCCTGAACATTATGCTATGCCGGTGAAGCGGCGGTTGCCGTCAAACCGATTGCCTCCGCGTACTTCAGATACGTTTCAACTGATGCGATCACGACCCTGGCTTCAATGGAAAGCAACTCAATACCTACCAATGACACCTTTACCCACGCATCAACCACGATACCCTTATCGAGTATTCTGTCGACGACCTCTGCGAGGCTGGACGAATCGGTGGATTTTTGTACCTTTGCCATGTTTATCACCCCCTTTCATTGATTTTAAATTTTACGTAAAGATATAGAACGAACATTTATTAGAATTAAGATTTCGGCAACTACACGAATTACAGATATTGTTTTTATGTATTAGCCAAAATCATGCCTTCCCTACTTATTTAAAAAACTATTCGTTAATAAGTTGTATCTTCTCAAAAAAAGGAATGTTGAAAGCTTCATTTTTCAGGCTGGCAAAATTACATCAGGATTAGATATGTCTTGAAAGAAAGGAATTCTATGGCAAGGGTTCTATGGTTATGATATTGATTCCATAGGAACGAAGGACGAATTACGATTTACGAGGGACGATTTACGATTTTAGATTTAAATCGTACTTCGTAAATCTCAAATCGTAATTTGCAATTCGTAATTTGCCAATACTATTGCGAAGGCGCAATCGTCTCTATGGCCGAACGTATTTCTGAAATGTTAAAGGGTTTGCCGATAAAGCCGTCGAAGAGGCTATTGGCAAGACCCTGCTGGACTGCCTCGCTGTCACGGTAATAATAACCGGAAATGATAATAATTTTTATTTGCGGATAGTGCTGTTTGGCAAAACTGGCAAACTTTAGACCGTCGATGTCGGGAAGTTTGACGTCCAGGAAAAGCATGCCAATATTTGGATGCAACTGCCGGATCAATTCGAGTCCCTCTTTTCCGCTGGTTGCTGTATGCGTCTTGTAACCTTCCAGCATCAATATATTTTCCAATGCCCAGCACATGTCCACTTCATCGTCTACAATCAGTACCCGTGGTTTTTCTGACATTACGGTTTCCTTTATGTTTATTTTATTACACCAGGGAAAGAATTACGATTTGTAACTGCTCAGGCACAAAGGCAGAAGGCACAAAGTTATTTGTTCACACCCACTTTTTTAATTAAACTACTGAGCATACGTTCTATTTCTCTGCTTTGTTCATCAATGCTTTCAAAATCTTCTTTTGACAAATACTCTAAATTCAGGCAAATTTCCAGTTGAGTTTGCAATTCGTAAAGAGAGCCACTCGCTATTTGTAAAAATCGAAGGTAGTCGTTTGTTGAGTTTCTTCCGTATCCTTCGGCAATATTACTGGGTATAGAAACTGAACTTCTCCGTATTTGAGCAACGAGACCATAGAGTTCTTCTCTTGGCAATATTTTTGTTTTACGATAAACCTGTGTCACTAATTGCATTGACTTTTGCCAAACGATTAAATCTCTATAACTTTTTACCATTCCCTTCCCTCTCTGTGCCTTCTGCCTTTGTGCCTGAATAATTACCGTAAATCTAAAATATTTATTTCACTCCTTCTTTATCGGCAATTTGATCGTAAAGGCAGTCCCTTTTCCTACGGTGCTTTCCACATGGATAGCGCCTTCATGATGTTTGATAATGCTGTAGGTGATTGACAGCCCGAGTCCCGTTCCTTTGCCCACGGGCATCGTGGTAAAAAACGGGTCAAATATCTTATCAACATTTTCAGATGGAATACCGCAGCCGGTATCCCTAAAGCCGATCATAACGCTATTCTTTCCGTCAGTGGCGGTTGTTAGTGTCAAAGTGCCGCCGTCCGGCATGGCATTAGCCGCATTGAGAAGCATATTCAAGAATGCCTGCTTCATGAGATTTCTTTCAACCTTGATGAGAGGGATATGCTGGTCCAGATTTTTTTTAATCTCGATTCTCATTAATACCAGTTGTTTTTCAATTAAGGTCAGGGTTTCCATAATCGCATCGTTGATATTGGTAAGCTCAAAACGTCCTTCCGAAGGGCGTGAAAACTTCAGCAATTCTTCAATGATCTGCGATGCGCGTTTGATGCCCGAATAAATTTTTTGCGCGCATTCCTTCCTGAGTGTCTCATTTTCCGGATATTCCAGCAAAAGCTGGGCAGCGGCAGAGCTGATGCCTAATGGATTTCGGATCTCATGCGCTATACCGCCGGCCATTACTCCAAGGGAGGCCAGCTTTGCCGAGTGAAATAATTGTGCTTCCAGTTCACGTCTCTCGGCAAGGTCTTGTCCAACACCCACAATGCCAACCACCGCCTGCGCATCATCCCGCATGAGAGCGAAACTCCATGAAATGGGGATTATCTTTCCCGTCTTTGTTTTGAGGCCTAATTCAATGTGCTTTACCGTTTTTCCTCTCGAAAGACCCTCGATGATGGAAACCAATGTTGCCTTTTGCGTATCTGCACAGATTGATGTCAGAGGCTTACTCAACAATTCCCTTTCTATGTAACCGGAAATTCGCTCTGCCGCATTGTTCCATGTCAGGATCATCCCCTTTGGATCCAACGAGGTAACGATATCGTTGGCGCTTTCGACCACACCGGCCAGATGACGCTCCGTTTGTCTGACTTTCTCACGCAAACTTACCTGCTGGGTAATATCATCCATGATGAGCATAACGCTTTCGACAACCCCCTGGTTATCTACGAGGGGGGTCAGATTATAATAATAAACCCTGGTCGGCAGACCGGGCGACCGATAATACATCTCCCGTCCCCTATCTCCCACACCTGTCTCAAAGACTGTTCGTATTCTTTCTGAAAGACGGGTATATTGAAGGATAACGCTGGGAAATATATCGTCAACGTGCTTTCCGATGGTTTCATATTCGGTCCGGCGTGATTTCTCCAGGAAGTTCTTGTTGGCAATTACCACACGAAGGTTGCGATCAAACATCAGCAATGATGAGGGAATACACGAAAAGATCATCGTGCAAAGACGCTCATATTTTCTTTCTGACAGGCTCATATTATCAAAATCTGTACTTTTCATATTATTTCCTATAGTTATTCTCTCCCATCTCCAGGAGAAACAAAATGGTATGGCGGCCAGGGACCGGAACACAGAAAGTGGAGTTCGTTCAAACTGGACTTGAGGTCGTTAAATCTGTTTTTAAACTCATTCAAAGAATCCTTGTGGATCAAATAATTTAAAGATACCCCTTGAGAAAAAGATGTATGGGTGTCTCTTTTGTGCTTTACGCAGATATCTTCAAATTGCGCGTGACAGGTCTTTATAACTTCTTTCACCCATTCATCGTTCTCATCCTGAGACGCATAATAGATGCGTCTCTGTTGTAAATATGACATGGCAGGGGATGCAGGTGGTTGGGGATCAGAAATCGGCGATTCTGTTGACTGACCACTGACTCCAAATTCCTGTTCCACGCCGGATTGCGTAATCTCAGCATTTTGCATACATTTTTTTTGTAACAGTTCACCCCCTCCCCCCGTATTAGGTACGGGGCAGGCTCTAACCCCTCCCAGCAGGGGCGGGGAATACTCATTGTTCCCTTGTATTCCTCCCCCTGTCCCCATCACTGAGGGGGAGAAAGGGGGAGGGGGGAGGTTTAGGTGGGGGTGAACTGTTACCTTTTTCTGCATGATGCGTATCCCCATTTCCAGTTTATGGTGCAGTCGCCCCAGGTCTGAAACAAATACCGCATAGCGATTTTTCAGGAATTCGATTACTCTTGCATCGTTTTTGAACACCGATGAATACCGCATGGGAAGAACGCTCTGTTCTTTTCGAACGGCTTCAATTACCGCTGCGTGGCGCAGCACGTTTCCATTTGATACAGGTATTTTGGCCATTACTACTTCAGATAAAATGGCCACAATGTCTTCATACTGCAAAGCATGGACATTAGCGTTTCCAATGCCAACCATGTTCATGAGTGGTTTGTGTAAAGCCTTTGTGATGCAGTATAAATAATAATACACGATAATGCCTTACCTTTTCCAGTTTTGTAGAAAACAGATTTGCAAGCCACTATAAAGCTGTCCATTCAAATAAATATTTCTCGTTATACTCAACGTTGAAACTTTTTAATATTTTCCAATATTCTTCCTTAAACGATATCTTGATATGGTGTCTTTCCTGGTTCTGGATATATTTAACCACCTTATCAATTTGTGAATTTGAATATGAAAATGCCCCAAAGCCTTCTTGCCAGTAGAATTTACCGGATACCCATTTTTTGTCGTTTATAAAATTTGTTGAAAAATGCTTTACGTCTCTTACTAAATCAGAAATCGCAATATCCGGCTTCATCCCAATGAAAATATGAATGTGGTTTGGCATCCCATTGATGCAAATAAGTTTTTGTTCTTTGTTTTGAATTATTCCTGTGATGTATTTATAAAGTTCGTCTTTGTGATTGTTACTTATTAAATTGCCTCTACCTCTCACTGCAAAAATTATATGGATATATATTTGAGAATATGTATTAGCCATTTACCCGTTCGAACCTATAAACTATTGTGACAAGCGCCTAACCTGTTAAATATAAAACTCCGATGGAGTTTCGCTTTGCTTGTTTATTTTTGTTCTATAAATATATTGCTCCGCTGGAGCAATTGCTGTCAAAAAATCCCTTAGGGATTTAATATTTGTAGTAATAGTAATTATTTCCCATTCCCATATAAACTCCGTAGGAGTTTAATATGTTTTGCTCTTTTGGAAACACCAGTGCAATGAAACGCTGTTTTCCGTGTACACATACAATTACAAGATTCGTAATTTGTAAATTCTTTCTTATTCACTCCGACTTTGGAGTTCTTCATAACGCTGGACAAAAATTATAGGGAGGCCACGGGCCGGAAAATTCAAACACCAGTCCTTCATTCCTATACTTTTCCGCCAGCATATCCAAAGTATCTTTAAACATATTAAAGGTCTGCTGTTCTACCAGAAAGGCCGTGTTCATAACCATATCAAGCGGCCTGCCATGGATACTTTTATCAGTGCACTGCAAGAACCGGTAGCTATCGGCAAATTGAGATAATGTGAAATCAATATCCTTCAAATACATTTGAAGGTCTTGCTTAAAATTTTCTTCCTTTATCTTACGCATCTTCTTTGCCAATAAATACGCCTCTCCAGGCAATAATGATGTCTGAGCAGTCGTTGCTGAGGGTTCTTTATTTTTGTCAGAATATTTTACAAAAATTGTCTTGTCACAAAATACCTTTACCGACCATTCGGTCTTATCTGCGGTATAATCCAAAAAATTTATGATCTGTTCCTTATGGGGCATTATGGTCTTAAAGAGGCCTTCCTGGTTTTTATAAATCGTACAAAACCGCAAGGGAACGACCGGTGTGTGTTGCCCTGTTGAAGTATCTTCTTTTGGTAACAGTTCACCCCCTCCCCTAACCCCTCCCACCAGGGGCGGGGAATACTCATTGTCCCCTTGTATTCCTCCCCCAGTCCCCCTCACTGAGGAGGAGAAAGGGAGCGGGGGTGAAAGGGGGGAATTCGAGATACCATTCTGGTTCAATGTCGCATGCGTCATAACAAACTCTATTACATCTTCATGCCTCTTCGCCCTGGGTGCAAGCCATGCCACAACAGTCATATTTTTATCGAGTGTCTCCTCATTATATTCCTTTAAGGATACGTGGCTGAGTACAGCAAAAATACCTTCTTGTTCCACAGAGTAGACTTCATGCACACCGTCAATGCCCATCATGGTATGCGGGAATGATACCCGTGTCCTGGTAAGACAGTAAGTATATATCCCAGGAGAAGTATCCGATAGAATGCTATTAGCCTGGTTTGTATCGGCTATTTTACTCATTATCCAGAATTTCCCTGATCTTTTCTAAAAGCGCCGCTTGAGAAAAGGGTTTGGAAATAAAAGGGAAACCTTCTTTAAGGATGGTTTTTTTGTGAACAATACTCTCAGAATAACCGCTCATAAAGAGCGCTTTTATGTCGGGTCGAATTTTCCTTATTTCTTCATACGCCTCCCGGCCATTCTTTGTTGGCATAATCACGTCCAATAACAGAAGATTGATATTGTCTTTATTTTCCATGAATTTATTTATCGCGTCATATCCATCTACTGCTGCTATAACCTTATAGCCTGCCTCTTCAAGGAGTGACTTTGCAAGATTTCTGACCTCTTCCTCATCCTCTGCCACCAGTATCATCTCTGTTCCATTGGGGTAAGCTGGCAGTGGTGTTGGTTTTCCTTCTTCAACTGTTGATTTAGCCAGTGGCAAATAAATCCTGAATGTGGCGCCCTTGCCAGGTTCACTTTCAACATTTATGTAACCCCCATGTTGCTTTATAATTCCATACACAATTGATAGTCCAAGACCAGTGCCCTTTCCCACCTCCTTGGTTGTAAAGAACGGTTGAAAAATCCTCCGTTGCGTTTCTTTATCCATACCGATACCCGTATCAGAAACAGATATACGCACATATGCCCCGATTTCACCGTATCCATGGGTTCTTATAAATTCACTGTCCAATTCCACCATATCTCCCCGTATGATCAGCTTGCCCCCGTTGGGCATGGCGTCCCGCGCATTCGTTGCTAGGTTTATCAATACCTGCTCCATCTGACCACAATCTACCATCACGACGCAGTCTTTATTTGCTGGTGCAATATCGAGTACAATATTTTCACCAATAAGCCTCGAAAGGAGATTCTTTACCGTAAGTAGAATCTTCCTTATCGATACAGGTTTTGGGCAGCTTTCCTGTTTCCTGCTAAATGCAAGCAGTCCCTGAACTAAATTAGTAGCCCGTTCTGCGGACTTCAGAATCTTTTGAATATAAATCTGGGATGGATTGCCTTTTCCTACACTCTTTTCCAACAAATTTCCATAGCCTATTATTATTGCCAGGATATTATTAAAGTCATGGGCGACACCTCCTGCCAGGGTGCCAACTGATTCTAACTTTTGCGAATAATAGAGCTGTTCTCTTAAATTTTTCTGTTCCTCTTCTATTTGTTTACATTCGATGCCCAGTGCTATCGAGTCCGATACCGCCGCCAATGCTTTAAAGGTAACTTCCGTGAGCGGTTTTTGAGCGAATATCGCCATAACTCCCACCAGGCGGTCTTCGACAATCAGTGGATAACCAGCAAAAGAAACCATTCCCGTCTGCCTTGCCCATTCCTGATCGGGCACTCTTGGGTCACCAATTACAGAGTTTGTACGAATTGGCTTACGTTCCTCGGCGATAAGACCAACCTTGAACATGCTTACAGGTATGCGGCTATGTGTACCGTCAATGTGTGTATACATCCCAGCGCTGCTTTGTAGTTCCAGCATGTTTTTTTCTTTATTGAACGTCCAGATGCGGGCAAACGCCGCATCAAGATTTTTAACCAGGAATCCTGCGCATTTTTGCAATATATCCCTCAGGTTGCCACGTTGTATAAGGGCAACGCCTATATCTGCACTTAATGCCGTCAGGCACAATTGCTCATTCAATCTTTTTTCTGCCTGCGTCTGCAACAGATCAGCCTCTTCCTCCATCCGCTTCTGTTCAGTAATATCCTGAACCGTTCCGAGCATTTGAATCGGTCTTCCCGTCGCATCAAATGCAACCTCAGCTATTGCATGTTTCTTAAAAAAAGTGATAAAGAGTAACATGCCCACTATGATGATAATACCGGCAGGTATGGGAGCGCTCATGAGCATGAGTTTCATAAACGAAAGTATCTCATCCTCGTCAATCTCTGTCAATAAAACCCATTCCAGTTGAGGAATGGGGTTTGATGCCCCCGCCACCACGATACCCCGGTAATCTTTATAAAACCCGGCCATTTCTTTCTTCGTTGTCAGACCCGTTACAACTGGAAGCGTGTTAACGATCTGTTTCAATACAGCGTCCTTTACAAATATGGAATTTGTAATCATGCGTTTATCTCTGTTAACCAGATAGACCTCTATGCTCTTCCATCTTCCTTTATCCAAGAGAATCGAATGCAGTTCCTTACGATATTCTCCCGATAAAATCTTATTCAACTCTGAAAGCCGGATGGTATTGACAAGGACACCGATTGCCTTTTTTTTACTCATGCTAAAAATAGGGGCAGAGACTGCAAGTTCCGGCATTCCCTCATGTCCGGCCGGATTTTCTACCAGGGCAATAGCATCCTTCCCTTTTACAAAAAAGG
The DNA here is from genome assembly GCA_016235875.1 of Planctomycetota bacterium. Lineage (GTDB taxonomy): Bacteria > Planctomycetota > Brocadiia > Brocadiales > Brocadiaceae > Wunengus. The sequence goes on along the minus strand of JACRII010000132.1, from coordinate 1,168 downwards.
TCTTATTGGATAAATCCTTTCCAATTTCGGCGTTATCTGTGGATGCTACAACCCGTCCTTCCATTGAGAGGACATGGATTGTCTTTATGCTCTCGTCAAGGGTAATCTTGTTTTCTGTAAGGTATTTACTAAGATTATTGACGGAAACTTCCCTTCCGCGAATTTCCTTTGGAAGCCGGGTTCTTATAAAACCGTCACTGGCAAAATCCTGGGCGCGTCGTCTGGTCATCTCCAGAAACTGACAGACCTGTCCTCTATACGACTCCGCAATGACTGCCATATCCTTGAGTGCGGTATTTTTTGCATGAGTTTTAATCAGGTTGTAGCTCAGAAAGAATGTTGCAGGCACAGAGAGGGCTATAATGACAATTGCTAGTAATGACTTTTTTAACAACGATTCGTTAAACTTCTTCATTTGTTAAATTTAGCCGTTGTGAAGATAAATCGCATATAAAGTATTTATAGTAAACGTCAAAAGAAAGTTGTCATTTCGAAGGAGTGGAGCGACTGAGAAATCTTAAGATTCCTTGCTTTGCTCGGAATGACAGGCATTCAATGGTACGTTTACAATATATTACCGTTGCTTTACCTCTTCGATGGCATGAGTAAAATCATTTTCTGTTATCACGAGTTCCCCGCTGCTCGTGCTTTGTTTACTGATGGCATTACGGATAGTCATTAATGCAGCCTTTTTGCAAATCAACTCTATATCAGCGCCCGTCATCCCTTCGGTTTCCTGTGCAAATTTCTTCATATCTAACCCCTTTTCCAGGGGCTTGTCCTTTGTATGTACCTGGAATATTTTCAAACGGGTCTCTTCATCGGGGATGGGAATTTCTATGAGATAGTCAAATCGGCCTGCTCGCAGCAGGGCCGGGTCTATCTGATCCATCCGATTCGTTGCTGCAAGCACCAGGACGCCTTTCAACTCTTCAATACCGTCCATTTCTGTAAGAAACTGACCGATGACACGCTCTGTTACATGCGAATCGCTTCCTTCTCCGCGTCTTGGGGTAATCACATCCAGTTCATCAAAGAAGATAATGCACGGCGCCGCTTGCTTTGCCTTTTTGAAAGTGTCCCTGATGCCCCGTTCCGATTCGCCGACATATTTTGAAATCAGGGCAGGTCCCTTGACCGATATAAAATTGACCTTTGTCTCATTGGC
>JACRII010000131.1 GCA_016235875.1 Planctomycetota bacterium | reverse complement strand
TTGATTTCTTCCATGTGAGGGTCGTCTTTCCCAAGCTCCTTATGGATTGCCTTTAATTGCTCTCTCAGGAAGTACTCACGTTGGGCCTTGGTCATTTCTTTAGCAACTTCTTCGTCTATCTTTCCCTGAACCTCTCGTATCTGCACTTCTTTGTTCAGGTAATGGAATACGATCCTCAATCGTTTCTGCGGATCAATCATTTCTAACAGTTTTTGCTTTTCGTCAATAGACAATTCTAAATAAATGGCTACCAGGTCAGCCAGCATTGAGGGATTATTGACGTTGTCGATCATAGGAATTATGTCTTTCGGTAACGTCTTCCCAAGCATGGCGCTCAGTTTAAAAAGCGTCTTTACACTTTGTACAAGCACATCAATCGTTTCAGATTTTTCTGTAAATTCCCGAAGTTCTTGTATTCGTGCCTTATAATGAGGCTCGGTTTGCAGATATTCTACGACTTTGATCCGTACCACGCCTTCTACGAGAAATTTTATATTGTCGGAGGTAGATTCGAATACCTGGACTATCTTTGCTGCCGTGCCGACATCGTAAAAGTCTGTGTGTTTCGGGGATTCAACATCGTACTTTAGTGCCACAATACCAATGAGTTCATTTCTGGAAATCGCTTCGTTTAGCGCCTTTACCGTTTCTTCTCCTGACAGGGATAACGGACGGATCAGATGCGGAAAAACGACATCGTCCTTCAGCGGAATGATACTAATGACTTCTGGTAGGATTCCATCGTCCCGTCTGTGAAAAGAAAATTTTGCTTTCTTCGTCATTTCCAATTTGTCTTCCGATCGGTTTTTCAGCTATGTCTTTTTCACAGCTTTAGCGGTGTACAGCGCTTTACTTGCTTGCTCAATCAGGTCGGTAATGCTTTTGGTCATGGTAGTAATGGAACTAGACCCTACCGTTATCCTAAAGTTAATTTTCATATTTTTCTCTTCATCTTTTACGAGACACCTCTCAACCTCATTTACCAGCAAGCCTGATACCCTCTTAAGTTCTTCTTTATCGATTTCTGGCAATACGATTAAAAATTCGCCGCCCCCAAACCGCGAAATTATATCGGATGACTTAATGTGTTTTTGTATGCACCTTGCAACCTCTATAAGGACACGATTCCCCATAAAATATCCATATCGATTGTTAATCGATTCAAGGTGATCGATATTCATCAGAATACAAGATAACGGCTTATTTTGTGTTCGCGCACGGTTAAACTCATTCTGAAGGATTACGAGCGAATATCGTCTGTTATAGACGTTGGTTAAACTATCGCGTACGGCATGATGATTGACCATATCGTTTAATTGGTGTATCCTCGCGTTCAAGCTCTGCAAATTCTTTTCGTGCAGTTTCCTTTCGTCTATATTTACTAAAACACCATTATAATGGGTTACATTGCCCCATTCGTTCTTGACGCTTTGCAGGGAATCGGAGACCCACACATAAGACCCGTCTTTTTTTAATAACCGATATTCTATGGTTGAGTCGCTTCCATTCTGTAATTTTTGGATTTGTGCCGATACCCTTTCTCTGTCTTCCGGATGTACCAGTTGGAGTAAGATATTTCGCGTCTTGTAAATTTCCTCCGGCTTGTGTCCGACCACCTTTTCTATTCCATCGCTGATATATTTTACAGAACCGTCAAACATGGAAATGTACACAATCTCCGGAATAATATCCATGACGCTGTGGAACAATTTTTCAGATACGGTATTCGTTCTGTTCTCGGTAGATTCGTTGAGCTCTTCGCTATGAATGAAAAACTGTAAGGTACAACAAAAAGCCAGAACTACTAAACCGAAGATAATTCCTTCCAATCTAAAAATACTTACTACGGCACAATTTGCGGCAATAATGACACCAATAGCACAGTATTTATATCTGGTAATATATCTTTTTAGCATAGTTCTTTTTTCCCGTTGGTTTTGTGAAGTTCCTCTAAAAGTATTTTTAATTCTTCTCCCTCGATAACTTCTTTTTCCATCAGTGTCTTTGCCATACCCTGTAATATTTCCTTTTTTTCGGTTAATAACGTTTTTACACGATGAAACGATTCATCCACGATCTTCTTTATTTCGAGATCGATTTCCCGTGCGGTTTCTTCGCTGTACTCCTTGCTGGAAGCAAATCCTCCACTCAAAAAGAGCGGTCTGTCGCCTTGTTCGAATGTTACCAGACCCATTTTATCACTCATTCCGTATTCTTTCACCATCATCTTAGCAATTTCGGTAGCCTTTTCCAGATCATTCTGTGCGCCTGTTGATATTTCGTTAAAGATAATTTCCTCCGCGATTCTTCCCCCCAGTAAGATGGCGATACGATCCAGGAGTTCGGCTTTCGTCATCAGATATCGGTCTTCAGTAGGCTTTTGTAAGGTATATCCAAGAGCTCCGATGCCGCGAGGAATCATGGAGATTTTTCGCACCGGGTCTGCGTGCGGCAAAGAACATGCAACCAGCGCATGGCCTGACTCGTGATGGGCTACGATCTCCTTCTCCTTTTTATTCATTAACCGCTTCTTCTTTTCGAGACCTGCCATGATACGGTCAATTGCCTCTTCAAATTCTGGCATACCCACAGCCTTCTTATTTCGCCTTGCCGCAAGCAGGGCGGCTTCATTGACGAGATTGGCAAGGTCTGCGCCGACAAATCCCGGAGTCATGGCTGCAACGGAGTGTAAATTGATTTCCTTCTCCAGTTTTACCCCTTTTGCGTGCACCTTAAGGATTGCTTCTCGTCCGTGGAGGTCTGGTCGGTCAACAACCACCTGGCGATCAAACCTGCCGGGTCTCAAAAGGGCGGAGTCTAACATTTCCGGGCGGTTGGTAGAGCCCATGATAATTACGCCTTTGTTGGAATCAAACCCGTCCATTTCTACCAACAATTGGTTCAGTGTCTGTTCCCGCTCATCGTGCCCACCCATAGGATTCATCCCTCGAGCCTTGCCCAGGGCGTCCAGTTCGTCGATAAAGATAATACAGGGAGCTTTCTGGTCTGCCTGGTTAAACAAATCCCTCACCCGTGCGGCGCCCACGCCGACGAACATCTCGACAAATTCTGATCCGCTCATATTAAAAAACGGCACCCCAGCTTCTCCAGCAACAGCCTTTGCCAGGAGTGTTTTCCCCGTTCCCGGTGCGCCGACCAGCAAAACGCCCTTCGGTATTTTCCCACCTAGGGCGCGGAATTTTTCGGGGGTCTTCAGAAACTCGATAATTTCCTGGAGTTCCTCCTTTGCCTCATCGATTCCCGCCACATCGTCGAAGGTTACGTGCAAGTCTTCCTGGGCATACAGACGCCCTTTGCTTTTGCCAAAGGACATGATACTGCTTGCCGGACCGAATCGTTTAAATACAAAACGCCAGATTATGAATAAAATTAACAACGGCAGAACCCAGGAGAAAAAAAACGTTTTGAACCACGGGCTTTCATATTGTCCTGCATACCTTACACCCATGGATTCCAGGTCCTTCACCATGTCAGGGTCGTCCACACGGGCGGTGATAAAAACGGCATTTTTTGCTGTACCACGTTCTATCTCTCGCAGTTTGCCGCGAATCATCGTATTCGTAATATAACATTCCAGCACATTACCATCCTTGACCAGCCTTTTAAAATCACTGTAGGTAATGCTCCTTACTCCGGGATTCATCAAATACATTTGCAGGAGGATGAAGAATCCAAAGGCGATAATAATATGCCAGACTGAAAATTTCTTAGGCATTTTGAACTGTATCTTTTTGAAATTTTTGAACATGTATACTCCTTAAATTGAAATTACACCATGTGAATATTCAGGGATCAAATTGAATTGTCATAAACTATTTTATCAAAAAGTGCTGTGTCACTCAAAGGAACTTTGAGATATTTGTAAAATTCAAATTCAATCCCATATATTTCCATCCACTACTCCTTTGCCTTATGTAAATTCCCTAACAACTTATGTGCATTGTCCATCTTGACTAAAAAAACTATCTCCTTTAGCAGATAATAAATTAAATTTTTCATCCAGTGATAAAATGGGATGCTCTATGCCAGCTTTAATCTTTAGATAACTGTTTTCCAGTGAAGGAACACCGTTAATTCCGCAGGCTGAGAAAAAGATTCCATCTATTGCATTACCAAAATCACATAAAGGAATTTCTTCTGATAAGCATAGTTCATTCAATTCTTTCTGCCGATTAGCCGCTCCCTGAAAATCTGTGCTGAGAAGAAAATTTATTGCTAATAAAACATTAGAGTGTTGGCTTAATTCGTTTGAATTCCGTTTTGCATTAATGGCTTCTTTGAAACAAACAGCCAAATAATTTTCAGGTATACCAGAAGCATTTGGCAATCTGCCTGAAATGTACTCAGCCTGATTATTTCCCTCCACATAGATATAGAAATTATCTATGCCTTGAGGAGTTGGCAATAGGACAGGCCATTCTTTTTCGGCTTTTTTAAGCTTGTTGTCTATAAAACACGGATTAAGATAAGGGCTAAATATATCATTAAGAAATTTTTCTGTATCCGCATTTTGAGGAAGACTAAATTTTATGCAGGAGGTATGCAGAGTTCTTATTCTGGGATGGATTCGATTTAAGAGGTCTTCAATGAATAATTCAATACCAAAAGATTTTATAAAGGTATAACATTCAATGTAAAAAGTTTTACCATTACTGCTTATTTTGAGATCAGGACCAGATAACGTCCATTCAACTGAAACACCCTTTACATCTGAAAAGAACTTAGCTACTTGTAACTCCCATAAGAAATAGAAAAATTTCTCATACTCATACCTTTTCGACGGGTCTTCAGCTTTTATTTTTTTATCCCAATTTGGAAGTAAGATTCCATGCTTCAAGAGTTCATTGAAAAAGGTAAATGATTTCTCATATTCCCATGTCCCAAGCCTCCAGGCAAGATAATGACAGTAATAAGGACTTTTCTCTGAACAGTCTTGAAGGGCTTTTAAATTGTAATGCTTCCCTATATATTCGTATCGAGACAGGCGATTACTTACCTTCTCCCAATCCAAATATTTTCTAACTAATATTTTATGTGCTGGCTCTGTCATTATAAATAAAAATTGACTTATATAATTTATAATAAATAAAACTTTTTCCTAGTGTCTTTTTCATGGATTACTTCATCATTTAACATTTACCCTACCTTCCTCACCAACATTACCTTATTCCCTCTGTGATTAATGACTTTGACGGCTATGCGATTTTCATTGCCGAGTTTGAAAGGCAGAGAGCGGGTGCTGGTGAGGAGTTCGAATTTGTCCTCAGCAATGGAGGTTTTCAGCGCCCTCTTGTGTTTGTCCCATGCACTTGAATCAGTGAAGAATGCCTGTGATATGCAGAAAGTCAGCCTGACATAGTCCGTATCTATGAACCTTGCGGCAATCCTGTTACCGTTGCCCGAATAGACTTCTCCAGTCAGTGGGTCATAAATGTCAACACCTTTGAGGATTACTTCATATTCCATATCTGAACCTTGAGATTTCAAATTCTTTCGGTTCTCCTTCAGCATGGATAAAGCCGCTTCTAACTGAATGCTCAGGAATTTCAAACTAGCCACAAAGTCACTAAGGAACTAAATTTTTCTTTGTGGCTCTGTGTCTTAGTGGCGTAAATATTTGCCGAAGGACTTATTTATTTTGATAACCCCAGTTGCTGATAAATCGTTTTAAAATCAATTTCCCGTTCTACCACTTCGGCGGCGCGTCGTATCTTGGACTTGTCGTGTAAACTGACATATCCCGAAAGGTTTTCGCATACTTCTAAGGTATTTGCAGTATCCGCACGAACTACTACAATGGGCACGCCAACTTCCTGCGCACGGCCAAGAATTGATGCATTTGGATAGAGTTCTCCGGTGAGGATCAGGCACTTTGTGGGGGTTTCGAGGGCTGCCAGTTGGATATCGCTTCTATCACCACCGGTGATAACGGCCTTATTTGAGACCTTGCGGAAATAACTTAAGGCGCTCTCGACATTCATTGCGCCTATCATAAAATGTTCGACCAACTCATCCGTCTTGTCCTCACAGCAAAGCACTTTTCCGTTAAGTGAGGCAATGATTTCCCTGATTGGCACTGCGCTAAGGATCGGATCCTTTTGCATAATGCCCAGCGTAGTAATACCATTCTTTTTGAGAAACGGGATCAGTATTTCCCGTGTGTAGTTTAATTTTGACGAAGGAACGACGTTAAACACTACGCCAAGCAGTTGATTCCCAAGCATTCTGGATGCATAGATGAATCCGTCGAGTGTATCAAGATAGGATTGGAATTTATCGATAAAGATTACCTTTGCGTTCGATTCTTTGATGAAATCCAATTCTGAGAATTTCAGGCATGTGCCGCCGGAGAGCCTTCCCAATCCCCTGGCAATCATGATGTCCTTTTCCTTAGAAGCTTGATGAAAGGCAGTCATCGTCTTTTCACGAATATTTAAGTCTTCGCCGCTCGTCAAGCGCCGTAAGAGGTCGTCGGTTAAAACCACGGGGCAAATTGATTGAAGCGGTTCGTTTACCTCCAATGTCTTAGAAAGAAAAAAGGCATCCTCGTCGGTAAGCACGTTCTCAACAACAACGGGTGTGAAACCAACTGGTTTAAAGTATCCGACCTTATATCCGTCTTTCTTGAATTTTAATCCCAAACCGAGGCAAATAAGGTTCTTTCCCGAAAAGGGTGAAACAGAGGCAATAAATATGGGTATCATGGTAATTCCCCCAAAACTGGTTATTATAAATAGTGACGTGTGACGAATGACAGGTGTCGTGAGAAATGTCACCCGTTACTTGTCACTTAACACTTGATACATATCTTCTTTTTTAGCTATTTGGTTGAGGCTAAGCCGCCCCCTGATTTAGTCTGGTATTTTCTTCTTCACTTCAAAGGTATAGCAGGCATACGTTTTAGGGTCTGTCGTGACGTATCTACTAAAATACCCACAGATTCAAGAGCGGTTACCCCCAAAATTGGTTCTGCGTTGTCTGGGCCAAAGATACATCTTCCTGCTGTTGTTTCTCCCATGAATTCAATGATAACTAATCCAAACGGATATTCCTTTATACTGCCATCAGCTAGTTCGTATATCGTCTTTCCCACAGGTTTAATTCCAACTTTTAATAGATACTTTGCCGGAGCCATTATGTCTGTTGCTTCGGTATCTACAAGGAACCCGGCTTCGTATTTCTTTTTTGATTTTTGAGTCGCCTTTAAGGTTACGGTTACATGAGTTAATCCCATTTAATCCACCGTTCTTTCTTTTCTCATTTTCGGTAAGTTTTAAGTATTTATTATCAGTCCCCCCCCTCCCCTAACCCCTCCCACTAGGGGCGGGGGAAAAAAAATTTCCTTCCCCTCGATGGGGGGGGTCAGGTGGGGGTGCTGAACTACAGTATTTATGTGATTGTTATGCGTGCGTCTAATGCCATTGTACCACCGCC
>JACRII010000130.1 GCA_016235875.1 Planctomycetota bacterium | reverse complement strand
CATTATATTCAGGCGTGTCAGGTATTCGCGCACATCAAAACATGCTGGATGTTATCGGTAACAATCTGGCAAACATCAATACCTACGGCTATAAATCATCCAGGTTACTATTCTCTGACTTGTTAAGCCAGACAATGTCAACTGGGAATAATGGTAATCCGATGCAGGTCGGAAAGGGTGTAAAGATTGGAAGCGCTTCATCGAATTTCAGTCAAGGAACGTTAGAAGCCACCAATAATGCACTTGACTTTGCAATCCAGGGTGAGGGATTTTTTGTAGTAAGCGGAGGAGGTAAGGACTTTTTCTCGAGAGTGGGTGCCTTTGATACCGATGCAGACAATTACCTTATTGATTCTAATACAGGTTACAAGGTTATAGACACAAACGGCAATAACATCTCCGTCCCATATAATTCAACGGTTTCTGGTAAGGCAACATCTAAGGTTTCCTTTACAGGAAACCTGGATGCATCAGCAGCAGACACAACATCAGAAGTTGTAATGACAACTAGCGCCCTTACTTCAAGTAGTACTGCAGCGACCACAACAACAACATTAAACAGCCTGGATACCAATACAACGGATTACGTTAGCGGAGACACCATTCTTATTACAGGAACCAAGCCGGACGGAACTTCTGTCTCCACAACTTTTACTTATACCACAGACGGCACTACAGTTGGTGATCTTATAACCAAAATAAATACCGCTTTCAGCAGCACCGATACTACTAATGGAGCAACCGCCTCCATAGATAGTACAGGAAAGATTGTCGTCAAATCAAATAAAAAAGGCAAAGACAATTTGTCCGTTACTTTAACAGACGGTGGTTCCAATACTGGTAAAACAACTTGGGCGAATCACAATTTCCGTGGCGCAACATACACCACCTCCGTAGACATTTATGACTCCCAGGGTACCAGACACACAGTTACCATGAGATATGTAAAAGTGGGTGACAACAAATGGGACCTCACTGCTTCAATGGACAGCAGCAATGGCACGATTAGCACGAGCACGATATCTGGCATTGCATTCAACAGCGATGGGTCCTTTAGCACCAGTGGTTCAAATCAACTCGCGTTCAAGTTTAATGGTATAACCAGCACGCAGTCTGTCATTTTTAATCTCGGCACATCAGGTAAAAGTGATGGTCTTACACAAAATGGCGGTGATTCAACAGCCGCTGCCACAAGCCAGGACGGTTATGAATATGGCTCGTTTGATTCCTTATCCGTAGGTTCGGATGGGACCATCGAGGCATTATACACCAATGGTATCACACAAACCGTTGCAACATTAAAAATAGCCTTATTTAACAACCTAAGCGGACTGTCAAAGCAGGGAGATAACTTATATGCACAAACATCTGCCTCAGGTGAACCTATTTATGTTACCGCCAGTTCGGGTCGTGCCGGATCCGTTTCCAGCGGTTATTTAGAGGGTTCTAACGTGGATATGGCTACGGAATTGACCTCCCTTATTACAGCACAGAGAGGTTTCCAGCTCAACACAAAAGTTATCACCACTGCTGATGAGATACTTTCGGATACCGTTAATCTGAAGAGATAACTATAAGGTAGCAGTGTAACCTAACCTGGACAAGCTAGAGCCAAACAGGGACAAAGCTAAAATTTAGACTTCGTCGTGAGCTCAGTCGAACGATTTACGATTTTCTCAATCCCAAGTGGCGTGTGACAGGTGGCGGGTGACGTTTTACTCGTCACTTGTCACTCGTCACACATCCCTATTTCTAAAAACTTACACAAACTTGTCCTCCTAAAACTTGTCCTCGCAAAAGCGGGGAATGGGGAAAAGAAGTTTTTTTCAGGGTCATGCCATAATACTCTTGTCCTTTCCGATACCCTACGGTTTGCCCTTCCATAGTTTCACATTTTAACACCGTGTAAGTTTTTTAAACATTCCTTTTTTAGAGCTAGGAAAATTTATTCAATCCACCCGGAAATATATTCTCAATTCTTTATGAAAATCCTTACAGCATCTTATTTAAAACTTTATTCAAAACGTTTAACATCTCCAGAATACTTTGTCATAAGGTAGCTTACAAAAGATGAATATATTATAAAAATTTGTTTATCTAATTGGTATCTGGATTGCTTCCTAACATAAACAAAGATTTTTGAATTTTCATCAAATACGGAGGATATTCATGATTGTAGGACTATTTACTGGCGCTTCAAGCATGGTAAGCCAGGGCGACTACCAGGCGGTTATAGCCCGCAACCTCGCTAATGTAAATACCGCCGGATACAAGAAAAATGTGGCTGTTTTCCAGTCTTATATATCTAGTCCCAATGATCAAGGACAGACTAATACCGCAAAAGGCGCCGGAAGCAGTTTGGGTACAATTGCCACAGACTTTTCACAAGGCATGCTGGAATATACAGGCAATGACCTGGATATATCTATAAAAGGCGATGGGTTTTTTACCGTTCAAGCTAGCGATGGTAGTACCCTCTATACGAGAAAAGGACAATTTATGCTATCCCGGGATAAGAAGATTGTCACACCAGAGGGATGGTCTCTTTTGGGCAACGGAGGAGAGATTCAACTCCCGCAAAATGCAAAAAGCGTCACCATAAAAGGAAATGGAGGTATTGTTGCCGATGGCAAGGAAATCGGGAAGATCCGCATTGTTAAAGTTTCTAAATTAAGCACCCTTGAGTCTGTTGGGGGCTGTGCTTACAGGTTATCAGATAATGCGCAACCACCGGAAGATTCAGTAGACTCCGAAATCGCTAATCGTTATCTGGAAAAGTCTAATGTAAATGCAGTAGACGAAATGGTCAATATGATCGCCAATATGAGAGGTTTTCAAGTTGGCCACAAGGTTACTGACTCTATTGACGAAACGTTAAAAAAACTCATAAAACTTGCAACATAACCTGATTAAAAGGAGGTCATTATGATAAGGGCACTCTATACTGCCGCTACTGGAATGAAGGCTCAACAGCTTTACTTGGATAATGTCTCAAACAATTTGGCAAATATAAACACTACTGGATACAAAAGAAGCCAGGTAAACTTTCAAGATCTTCTCTATGATAAAAAATACATCGCTGGTTCTGAATCCTCTCAGGGTTTCGAGATTCCATCGGGTATTCAGTTGGGCGGTGGTGTAAGACCAATATCCACCACCAAGGTGTTTTCACAGGGAAACCAGCAGACCACCAATCGGAATTTAGATCTCGCTATCGAAGGTAACGGCTTTTTCCAAATCAACCGTCCGGATGGCACTATCGCATATACACGTGACGGCGCATTTGAATTAAATAGTAAGGGAGAGGTAGTAACTGCAGAAGGTTTACCACTAACACCAAGCATTACCATTCAAAATGCCAAAGAAATTTCAATTGGAAATGATGGAACGGTATCCGTAAAAGGATCCGATGGCGCCATCCAAAACGTAGGACAAATTATGTTAGCAAATTTCCCTAATCCATCCGGCCTGGATAGTCTTGGTAGGAATATGTATGCAGAAACCATCGCATCGGGTTCCCCAATAGTCTCTGCCGCTGGAGAACAAGGAACAGGCGAAATATATCAGGGCACCCTTGAGAACTCTAACGTTGAAACTGTTACGGAGCTTGTGAATCTCATTACAGCCCAGCGCGCATACGAGATCAATTCCAGGGCAATAAAGGCCAGTGATGAGATGCTCTCCACTATCAACAATCTCACATAAGCTACTAAACTTTCATGAGAAATAATGAGAAACGGAAAGAAGAATTAAATATGAAACTAAATGTCTTAATATTTTTACCAGTAATAATTTTTTCCATCATACACACCGCTGTAGGAGAAAAGATTCGCATTGAAATCAAAGATAAAGTAACGCTTCCTGAAAAGCAAATGGTACTGGGCGATATTGCATGTGTTTCATGCAATAATCCATCTCTTTTGGAAAGGATAAATAATATCTCCTTAGGGAATACGCCCTGGCCCGGCAACGCCAGAAAAATCGAAAAGGACATCATTCATGCACGTCTTATGGATGAGGGTATTGATCTGAAAGAGATCGCTTACGGTAGTACAACTTCTTCACTGATTGCCGTAGAATCAATAACCATCACAGGAGAAGAAATCATAAAAAAAGCAAAGGAATATCTTTTGTCAAAACTATCCCGACCTGAAAGTGAAATAATTATCGAATCAGACAGGCCCCCTATGGATAAGTTATTACCAGCCAATGGCGGTGGTATTCTATGGGAGATTTCGCAAATCGATGCCAATAAAGATCGGGGTAATGTGCAACTCATTGTTCGCATTTCCATCGATGAGAAACAATATCTGAAAATACCCGTATTCCTTACCATACGAACCTACGAGGATATCGTTATTCCCAATAAAAAGATTAACAGGCGCGACACCCTGACAACGGATGACCTTGTGGTCAAACGGATGGAAACCACAAAACTGGCGGGAATAACATTTGACAATATTGAAGACCTTTTAGGAAAACGCGCCATACGACCAATCCTGCCGAACATACCAATTACCGCCGAGATGATAGATAATCCGCCTCTCATAAAAAAAGGCGATTTTATCAAGGTGTCTGTTCAATCGGGCAATCTTAATATTGTAACAAAAGGAGTTGCGAAAGAGGACGGCTATGTGGGAAAGGTTATCAAAATCAAAAATATTGATTCGAATAAGGAACTGTACGGCAAGGTCGAAGATTCAACTACTGTTAAGATTATATTTTAAGGGAAAAACATGAGATATATTATCACAACGTATTTTTTTGCAAGCGCGATATTCTTAATCTTGAATAATCATGTTCAGGCGGATTCCGTCTGGAAAAAACGAATTACGCTAAATACAAACCTTTTCAGCGATAACAGGGCAAGAGGAATTGGAGATATCGTTACGGTAATAATTAGTGAATCGACAGAAATCACTGGAACAGAAGATTCTAGCGCTGATAGCAGCAATAGCCACAGCATTAATCTGGACACATCAAATTTCCTAACGAAGCTAAAAGACATCAGCGGCTATTTACCAAACATAACAGCTGATACAAGCCATAGTTTTAGTGGTAAAGGTGATTATGAAAGCAACCGCAACATTAATTTGGAACTCACAGCCGTTGTCACAGAAATGCTTGCGAATGGGAATTTAATCATTGAAGGGAATCGCGATGTCAACGTGAACGGTGAAAAATATACTATCAAATTATCCGGCATCATACGGCCTATCGATATCAACATCGACAATGAGGTGCAATCGACATCCATTGCAAATGCCAATATAACACTCGAAGGCAAAGGATTCTTGACACGGGCAGGCAAACGAGGGTGGTGGCATCGCATCAGGGAAGTTGTTTGGCCATTTTAAATTAGACAAAAAGGTGTATACGTTATGAAAATCAATGTTCCTATGATAAATACAATCTTCAAATATCTAGCAATATCTTTCTTTGTCGCACTCGTTCCCCTCATCGTAACACCTTATAAATCTGCACAAGCTGCCGTCCGAGTCAAAGATATCGCTTACATCCAGGGAGTTCGTGACAACCAGATTTATGGATATGGCCTTGTTATAGGACTTCAAGGAACTGGCGACAGCCAGATATTCAAAATAACAAGACAGATGGCTGTAAATATTTTCCAAAAAATGGGTGTATTAATTTCTGATTCTGATTTTTTCTCAAAAAATGTTGCCGCAGTAATGATCACGGCAAACATCCCGGCCTTTGCAAGACCCGGGGACAAACTCGATGTAATTATTTCTTCTATTGGTGACTCAAAAAGTCTTGAAGGGGGTGTTTTACTTCAGACGGCCTTGCAAGGCGCCGACAATGAAGTATATGCAGTAGCACAAGGCCCGTTATCCATAGGCGGATACAATGTGGAGGGACAAGCTCAGTCTACGCGCAAAAACATATCCACAACTGCGTACATTTCAAATGGCGCCATTGTTGAAAAAGAGATACAGGCATCCATTTTGTATGGGAAATCTTTAAGTGTCGTCTTACGAGATCCTGATTTTACAACGGCAAACCGCCTGGTTGAAGTAATTAACAATCTCTACCCAGACTCTTCGAAGGCTATTGATTCTGCCGTTGTCAATATTATACCTCCTTCAGATTTCCAGTCTGAAAATACTATCGTACGATTTGTAGCTAACATCGAAGAGCTCTATATCAAACCGGATAGCATTGCCAGGGTCATTATTAACGAACGTACGGGAACGATCGTTGCCGGTGAAAATGTCAGGATAGCCACTGTTGCCGTCGCTCACGGGAATCTCAGTATTACCATAAGTGAAAAACCGGAGGTCTCACAACCAAATGCCCTTTCATCCGGTGAAACGAAAAAAGTACAACGGACAGACATCCAAATATCCGAGGAAGAAAAAAGACTCCTTGTACTTCAGGAAGGAGTTACGATATCTGACGTTGCGCGCGCTCTTAACGTATTAGGGGTCACCCCTCGTGATCTGATTTCTATATTTCAAGCTATCAAAAGGGCCGGCGCCCTTCATGCGGAACTTGTAATCATGTAAAGGCACTTAACATAATTCTCTTACAATGGAGTTTGTATGGAATATTATTCTTCAATAAACCCCCTGTTGCTTTCTCAACCTTCTTGTGTTGAAACAACCAAAAATTTAAATCAACAAAAAGACGTAAATAAAGACGATGCCACTCTGAAAAAATCATCTCAGGATTTTGAATCAATCCTGATCAATTATGTCATCAAGGCTATGTGGGAAACCGTACCTAAATCGAATTTATCTGACGAAGACAATATGGGAATGGACACATATACGGAAATAATGCACGCAGCCCTTGCACAAGATATTGCGGCAAAGGGAGGTCTTGGAATTGCGCCTGCCATTTACAAACAATTAATGCAGAATAAGGGACAGTCATGAATGAATTGTTACATGAACTTATTGAAACATTCGAGCGATTATCTGTCGTCTATGATGACCTGCTTGATACGGCAAAAGCAAAGCAACAATATCTGATATCTGGGAATATTGAAGGGCTTGAAACGCTTCTCTATCAGGAAAAAAACCAGGCTGAGATCGCGATGCTCCTTGAAAATAAAAGACAGAATATCATGGAATATTTTTGCAAAGAACATCATATTAAAGACACCTTTACCATGAAATCTTTGATGAATACAATAGACCGCTTGCACAGTAACAAGCTCGGTGTTCTGGTTGACAGGTTAAAACAATCCATAAAACAATTGCAGGATTTAAATGAGACCAATGCAACCCTGACTCATTATTCACTCGATATTACAGAAGATATCGTAAAAATATTTTGCTCCTCTTCTTTTCAAAACCCTATATACCAACATTCTGGGAAAATGCAGGGTAATGAGCTTCCCATGGTTTTAATCGATACCGAAATCTAAGGAGAATAGAAAGTATGTCTTCGGATTTACAAATTGGCTTAAGCGGCATATTAACCGCCCAACGCTCTATGTTGGTTACGTCCCATAATATCTCAAACGCTAATACAAAGGGTTATACAAAGCAGTCGTCTGTCCTGGCCGCACGTAACCCCACGATTACAACTGCAGGCACACTCGGGCAAGGTGTAGAGCTGGTAAAGATTATACGACATAAGGATGATTACCTCAACAGCCGCCTTAGAGATATTTCATCGTCTATTGGCAGTGCATCGATAAAAAGTCAATATCTCAAAGAACTGGAAACTGTCTTTAATGAAACTTCTGATTCCAGCCTAAACAATGCTTTATCCTCTTTTTTCAAAGGTATCAACGATCTCTCACAATACCCGGAAGACATGAGTATCCGTTCGACTTTTCTGGAAAATGCAAACACGTTGACTGATACCTTTCGAAGAATAGTCAGCGAACTGGACCAAATGAAAACATTTATTAAACAAAGCATTGAAAATAAACTGTCGGACGTCAATACCATAACCTCAAATATTGCAAACATAAACAAACAAATCGCCTCGCTCAAAACCAAAGGTATCGAATCCAATGATTTATTAGATAAACGAGAGGCATTATTGCACGATCTCAGCAAACTTACTCACATAACGGTAAACACGCAAAATAATGGTATGGTGGATGTCATGACTCCGGGAGGAGCACTGGTCTCCGGTACCAATGTAAAAAGCCTTACTTTTGATATCGATACATCAGGAACTCTCAGTATCACGGATTCTGAAAAAATGTCAAAGTTTACTTTCAAGACTGGAGAAATAAAAGCATTGCAAGATTTTTATAATACGACGATTGCTAATTATGACAAAAAACTCGATACCCTTGCATCGGGTATTATAAAAGACGTTAATCGTATCCATGGTGAAGGGGTAGGGCTGTCCGGCGGATTCACCAGTATAAAATCAATCAACTCTGTGTCAAGCGCCACTGCCGCCCTTAATACTGCCGGATTAACAATTACTCCCTCCACCGGTGACATTTATATCACGGTAACAAATACCAGTACAGGTGCAGTAACAAAGAACAAAATTTCTGTAAATGTCGCAACGAATTCCCTCACAGACGTCAAAAATGCCATAAATGGCACTGTAAGCGGTACCGCTGGCAATATTACTGCATCAATCGCAGACAACAAACTTCAAATTGGTGCCGCAACAGGTTACAAATTCAATTTTTCATATGCCCTTGACCCAAATCCCGGAACGTTGGGAACATCAACGGCTTCGGTATCTGGCGTATATTCAGGGCAGTCAAATGACACGTACACATTCAAGGCTTTAGGATCGGGCACGATTGGAACGACATCGGGACTTCAGGTAGAAGTAAAGAATAGCAGTGGAACCGTTGTGGCGACACTCGATGTAGGAAGCACTTACACCGCGGGAAATACATTAAATGTTGCGAATGGTGTCTCTCTCTCCCTCTCCAGCGGCTCGATTACTACAGGAGATACCCTTTCGCTCAATGTTATCAGTGATTCAGATACAACAAACCTTCTGGCTGCTTTAGGTGTAAATACCTTTTTTAGTGGTACTGATGCCTCGAACATTGCCGTTAGTACAGATGTAAGCAACGATGTTTCTCTGATAGCAGCCT
>JACRII010000133.1 GCA_016235875.1 Planctomycetota bacterium | reverse complement strand
GTTTTTGGCAGGTAAATGCTTTGCCCCTACGGTTACAAGAAATAACCAAAGAATATTTAAATGCGTTCTATATTTAAGTAGGAGACGGGAAATGGATTTTTATACAGTGGTATTGCGGAAAAGTGGAAATTATTGGGTAGCATTATGTTTAGAGAATGGATTAGTAGGGCAGGGAAATACAAAAGAAAATGCAATTGAAAAGCTCAAAGAGTCTATTGATTCATTTGGTGATGTTTGTAAAGAGGAAAGTGAAGTTTATACTGCATCGCTATCTATAAAAGAACTTCACTAATTTCTTACTGTGGAGGGAAAAGAACCTACCACAGAATCGTACGAATTAAGGGCATTATATGCCTAAATTGCCTATCATACGGGTTGTCAACAAAGATGAATATAACGGCAAATAAAAAACTCACGAAGGATGCCCTTGCAGATAAGATATTCAAACATGGAACTTGTAACAAGACCACGATATATTTTTCATTAGACTTTTACTCGTTTTATTTTTCACCGTGGATTGTTAATTTCTTATGAGAATGAAATTAATAATTTCTTAGAGGATTTTTTAAGTGCTCAATAACGGAACAATTATCAAGGTTTCTGGTCCGCTGATCGTAGCAAGGGGGTTAGACGGAACGCGGATATATGACATGGTGCGTGTCGGACGTTACAAGCTCTTCGGCGAGGTGGTAGAAATACGGGGTGCAGAGTATTTCATCCAGGTCTATGAAGAGACAGAAGGACTTGGCCCTGGCGAACCGGTCTATCCAACCTATAGCGCCTTTGGTGTAGAACTCGGACCGGGGCTTATTGGCGCTATTTATGATGGTATCCAGAGATCGCTGGATGTAATAAATCGTTTGCACGGTGATTATATTGTACGCGGCATTGAACAACCACCGCTGGATAGAACAAAGAAGTGGCATTTTTATCCACAAAAAAACGTTGGCGATGAGATTGTTCCCGGCGATGTGATCGGATTTGTGCAGGAATCGAAGCTTGTGCGGCACAAGATCATGGTTCCTATGGATGTAAAGGGAAGGCTATCATCAATTGAAGAAAAGGATGGAACAATTGAGGATGTCATTGCAGGGGTTGAGACCGTTACAGGCACAAAGGAGTTGACTATGCTCCAAAAGAGGCCAGTGAGAAGCCCTTGTAAGGTGAAGAAGAAGATGCATACAACCATTCCGTTGGTCACGGGTCAACGGGTTATTGATACGTTTTTCCCTATTACAAAAGGCGGCGTTGCGTGCATACCGGGACCTTTTGGAAGCGGGAAGACGGTGATTCAACACCAACTATCCCGCTGGGCAGATGCCGATATCATTGTGTATGTGGGCTGCGGTGAACGCGGGAATGAAATGACGGAGGTGTTGATCGATTTTCCTGTTTTAAAAGACCCAAAAACAGGCGAACCCCTTATGGAACGAACCGTATTAATCGCCAACACCTCCAATATGCCTGTAGCCGCGCGGGAGGCGTCGATTTTTACGGGGATTACCATTGCCGAGTATTACCGTGACATGGGGTACAGCGTGGCGCTTATGGCAGATTCTACCTCCCGTTGGGGTGAAGCTATGCGGGAGATGTCAGGCAGATTGGAAGAGATGCCCGGCGAAGAGGGATTCCCAACATACCTGAGTTCGAGGCTTGCCAGCTTTTATGAACGGGCTGGAAATGTTATTTGTCTCGGTTCTGAAGAACGGGAGGGGAGTTTGAGCGTGATTGGGGCAGTCTCACCGCCGGGCGGTGATTTTTCAGAACCCGTAACCCAATCTACCCTGCGGGTGGTGAATGCGTTCTGGGGACTTGATGACAGGCTTGCATCTCAACGGCAATTTCCCGCAATTAATTGGTTGACCAGTTACTCCTTGTATCAGGACGTTGTGGATGAGTATGCCACTGTCCATATCCATAAAGATTGGAAGGCATGTCGTGTTAAGGCCATGGGGATATTGCAAAAAGAGGCAGAACTTGAGGAATTAGTGCGATTGGTAGGAATTGATTCCCTTTCCCCGAAAGATCGGCTACTCATGGAAGTTGCCCGAATGATTCGTGAAGATTTTCTGTATCAGAATGCTTATGACCTTCGCGATACGTATACCTCCCTAAGAAAACAGTTCCTTATGTTAGCAGTAATCATCAGGTTTTATGATAAGGCAAATGGGTTGTTGCAATCCAACGTTGAGCTTTCGACGATAATTTCCATATCTTCGCTTTCAGACATTGCTCAGATGCGTTTTATCCCAGAGGAGAATCTTAGTGAATTTGATAAACTGGAAACGAAGATGGTACAAGAATTAGAGGCATTGTCAAAAAGTAATAAATTACAATAGCAATACATCCTTGTTCCCAAGCAGGAGCTTGGGAACAAGGATGTATTAAAAGCTCTGCTTTGAGTAAAAAAATGAGGTCTCGTTATCAGATAATAAATAATAGCGGTGTATATTTCATAACATCTACCATAATAGAGTGGATACCTGTTTTTACAAAGAAGGAATATTTTGATATCATTGTCCATTCGTTAAGCTATTGCAGACAGAGCAAAAGCTTAAAATTGTTTGCCTATGTAGTAATGGATAACCATGTTCATTTTATTGCCTCTGCTGACAAATTATCTCAAATAGTGAAGGATTTTAAAAGCTTTACTGCACGAGAGATAATTAAGACTGCAAAAATCGATGGGAGAAAGTGGCTATTAAATCAATTTGAATATTACAAAAAGAAATATAAGAATGATAGTGAATATCAGGTGTGGCAGGAAGGGTTTCATCCCCAGATGATAATGGAAGAAGAGGTCTTTCGACAAAAAGTTGAATATATTCATCATAATCCAGTGAAAAGGGGCTTTGTGGAGCAAGCGGAGCATTGGGTTTATTCAAGTGCGAGAAATTATTCTACGGGTGATGGTTGTATAGAGATTGATTTGATTGAGATTTAATGAAAAGCAGGAGCTTTTACGACAAGTGCGTTCCCAAGCAGGAGCTTGGGAACGAGAGAACGAGAGAAAACGAATCATCTGTGTAATCTGTGGTTAAGTTTTGATATTATTCGTTTCGAGGCAATGAATTGCTAAAGGAATATTTGAACATCCGGGATATTATTGGCCCTCTCATTCTGTTGCAGGAGGTGGAAGGGGTCACCTATGGTGAACTTGCCGAGATAAAACTATCCAGCGGCGAGGTGCGACGCGGAAGGGTGCTGGAAATTGCAGACCGCAGGGCGCTTGTTCAGGTATTTGAGGGGACACGCGGGATTGCCAGGGATAATGCCAGGGTAAAGTTCCTGGGTAAAGGGATGGAGATCGGCGTATCGCCGGATATTATTGGAAGGATATTTAACGGGGCTGGAGAACCGATTGATGGATGCCCACCTCTCATTCCGGTAAAATATTTGAATATCAACGGGAATCCAATTAATCCCTGCGCCCGCGATTATCCCAAAGAATTTATCCAGACGGGTATTTCTTCCATTGACGGAATGAACTCCCTCGTGCGTGGTCAGAAGCTGCCTATCTTTTCAGGCGCAGGTCTCCCGCATGCGAAGATTGCGGCGCAGATAGCACGACAGGCAAGGGTGCTCCAATCTGATGAAAAGTTTGCAGTGGTCTTTGCGGCCATGGGGGTTACCTTTGAAGAGGCTAACTACTTTATAACGGATTTCAAGAAAACAGGAGCTATCGAAAGGGCTGTCCTTTTCATTAATCTGGCTGACGATCCAACCATAGAGCGTATTGCCGTGCCGCGTATGGCGCTGACCGTGGCCGAATACCTTGCTTACGAGGAGGACGCACACATTCTGGTCATACTCACAGATATGACGAACTACTGTGAGGCGCTTCGTGAAATCTCTGCGGCAAGAAAAGAAGTGCCTGCGCGCCGTGGTTATCCGGGTTATTTGTATACTGATCTAGCTACCATCTATGAACGTGCCGGTCGTGTAAAAGGCAAAAGTGGTTCGATTACCCAGATACCTATTCTCACGATGCCGGAGGACGACAAGACACATCCGATACCCGACCTAACCGGCTATATTACAGAAGGACAGCTTATTCTTAGCCGATTACTTCACATGCAGGGCATTTACCCCCCCATTGATGTTCTGCCATCGCTTTCCAGGCTCAAAGACAAGGGGATTGGTAAGGATAAGACGCGGGAAGATCATGCTGACGTTGTAAATCAACTTTATGCGGCTTATGCCAGGGGAAAGAATGTCAAGGAACTGGCCGTTGTGCTTGGCGAATCGGCATTGACGCCAACGGACGTGCAATACATAAAATTTTCTGATCTTTTTGAGAAGGTTTTCCTTTTACAGGGCGAGGAAGAGGATAGAACGATCGAAGAGACACTCAACCTCGGCTGGAAGATTCTTGGGTATTTGCCAAAAACTGAATTGAAAAGAATCAAACCGGTATATGTTGAAAAATATTACAAACCATTAACGTTAGAAGCATCTATTTAATGAATCAGGACGCAGATTTTCACAGAGGAAAACCAATAGTATTAGACTTTGCGCTCTTTGTTTGTGCCGTGAAGTTAATGAATAACGAAGTTCATTAACAAGCTGTAATAAAGATGATACAACAGTGGAAGAGCTAACCATAGGGAAGTATCGGCAACGCTGTACAGGCGGGGTTGCCAAGCCGCTCTACGCTGCAAGAG
>JACRII010000128.1 GCA_016235875.1 Planctomycetota bacterium | reverse complement strand
TTGTTTTATCACTGGAAAATGGGATACTGTTGAAGCGTATCAAGAATAACACGAGCCGTATGACGGGAGACTGTCACGTACGGTTCTGTGAGAGGCTTGGGGGTGAAACTCCCCCTTGCCTACTCGGCGTCTTTGCGGTGAGTGAGACTTTTACTACAATGAAAATACAAATCAATGCCACCAGAATGGAGTTTTTTAAACTGCGCCGCAGGCTCTCGACAGCCGTGCGGGGACACAAGCTCCTGAAAGACAAAAACGAAGGGCTTATGAGGGAGGTTTTGCTCCTGGTAAAGGCGTATAAGGAGGCACGTCAAAGAGTGGATACGGGTTTACCCAATTGTATGAAGATGATTGTGCTTGCGCAGATTACTTCTTCATCCGAGATAATTTCTACTGCCTTAGAACAATCGAAAGGAGAATTAGAAATAAAGGTTTCGGAGAGGAGTATCTTGAATATTAAAGCGCCTGTATTCGATGTGTCTATAATGGAAAATAACTCGTACAGCCTTGTAGATACACCCGTTGACCTTGACGATGCAATTATGCAACTGAAAGAATTTTTCCCTCACATAGTGAAAGTTGCTGAATTAGAACAGTCCATTCGTCTGTTGGCAAAGGAGATTGAAAGGACACGCAGGAGGGTGAATGCCCTGGAATACGTGCTGATTCCGCAGTTACAGGAGTCCATCAAATTTATAAAAACTAAATTGGACGAAATGGAGCGCTCAAATATCAGCAGGATTATGAAGATAAAGGAAATGCTGGTATCGAAAACAGTTGTTTGAATATTTTCAGATAGATTGTAGAATAAGTTGGATTCTTCGTTTTACTCAGAATGACAATTTGGTAACAATTTAATTTTTTGAAGAAAAGTCTGACTTAAGCTTTGAATTGACTTCTCTCCTAGACCCACCCCTTAGTCCCCTCCCGAGAGGGGATTTTCATAATTCCCCTCTTGAGAGGGGTAAGGGGTGTGTAATAAAATTGTTTGAAATTCCTGAACATTAAATTAAATACCACATGAACCTCAAATTTTTTTGTAAAATATTATTTATATTCCTTTGTACATTTCCTCTGCGGAATATCCATGCACAGCTTGCAGACAGCCCGTGGCCTATGTTTCGCCATGATTTGAAGCACACGGGGAGAAGCTCATATACTGGTTCGAGCAAAAATTATCTCCAGTGGGTGTATCCGGTGGGCAGCAGCACCTCTACCCCGGCGATTGGCACAGACAGCACGATTTATGTGGGATCGTATGATAGTAATTTGTATGCGATCAACCCGGATGGCACACTAAAGTGGAAATACAAAACGGATGACACTATTGAATCGTCGCCTGCAGTTGGAACCGACGGGGTTATTTACGTCGGTTCCAATGATAATAAGGTGTATGCCATTAACCCTGACGGTACGCTAAAGTGGAGTTATACAACAAAGGATAATGTTGCTTCCTCTCCGGCTGTGGGTACAAACAGCACGGTATATGTAGGCTCTTACGATGGAAACCTCTATGCAATTAACAAAGACGGAACGTTGAAAAAGGACCCACCGCCCAGTTTGGGAAATCAAATCTACTCTTCTCCTGCCGTTGGCAGCAATGAAATTCTCTATATTGGGTCAAGGAATGATAGGTATTTTTATTCATTGGATTCCAATCTTGGTACCCGATGGCGTCTCCGTCTATTAGATTTAATTGATTCCTCTCCGGCCATTGGAGGTGATGGTACTGTGTATATCGGCGCCGACAAATTATATGCCTTCACAGAATCGGGTAGTTACTCCGGTAGCAACTGGCCATACAAAACAACCAATGGACTTAGCATTACCTCATCACCTGCCATCAGTACGGGAGATAACATCTATTTCGGGGCGGAAAGCGGATTTTATGCCTTGTATTCCACCGGCAATGTGAAAAGTATTGTCAATACCATCGGCGCAATAGGTAAGAGCTCCCCCGCTATCGATGCCAGTGGCAATGTTTATATCTGTACGAACAGCGGTTTACACGCATTGGATACTACCAATTATGCTGTTAAGTGGACGTATCCCATCAAAGATGAAAACGCCTCACCCATTATCGGCGCTGATGGTACTATCTATGTGCATTCATCGGATGGAAAACTTTACGCTGTAGGCACCTCTTCCGCTGTAGTAAAGACAATAGCAACAGATAAAACATCTTTAAATATTGTTGAAGGCAAGTCCGGGACGATAACAGCAACCACGTACGATGCAAACGATCTTTCCCTTTCCGACGTCGTCTTGAATGCCTCTGTTGAAAGTGAGTTAGTTGCCACCGTTTCACCCGGTTCGTCCACAACAGATGCCAACGGGCAGGCTGTGTTTACGGTGGATGGCAATGCCGTAGGAGAAGCGAATCTTTCAATAACCACAAATAGTACCTCCACTTTGATTCCCATTACCATATCACAAAAATCTGGACTGGTTGTGAATTCTTTGGATATTACGCCTTCGAAGCTTACCGTTGCAAAGAATGCCTCCGGTACCATTACTGTAAAAACGCTCGATGCAAATGAGACAAGGATTCCGAATGTCTATATAAACGTCTCAAATAACAATACGAGTAGTGTGTCAATTGAAGGAGGCAAGGTGACGGACGATATCGCTGAGGCGTCCTTTCTGGTAACAGGCATTGAGGAAGGCAGCGCTTCAATCACGTTTACCGCTGATAGTATATCGGGGACAAGCACTGTCAGTGTGATTGCCCCAAAAACGATTGCGTTAGAGTCAACGTCATTAAGTGTAAAGGAACACGAAAGCGCTGCGGTCACGACTACTGTCGAAGATGCAAATGGGAATGATATGGCAGATCAAAGTGTATCGGCTGTGTCAGCCGATACCAGTATTGCCTCCGTAGACGCACAGCAGACTACCGA
This sequence comes from Planctomycetota bacterium, assembly GCA_016235875.1. Classification (GTDB taxonomy): domain Bacteria; phylum Planctomycetota; class Brocadiia; order Brocadiales; family Brocadiaceae; genus Wunengus. Next base: position 402 of record JACRII010000128.1, on the reverse strand, counting down.
TGAGAACGGGAATGCCTCTTTTACCGTTACCGGTAATAGCATAGGTAATACGACGGTTACATTTACATCAGGGAGCGCAACAACGGCTCTGTCGGTTTCTGTGGTATCGGGAGGGGTATTAACCTCTTTAGACATTGAGCCAGACAAATTAAGTATCATTTTAAGTTACAGCGGTACGGCAACAGTAACTGCACTTGATCAGGATAACAATTCCATGACAGGCATTGATATTGCCGCCACAAGTGATGATACCAATATAGTAACCGTTGATAACAGCCAAACAACAAACGCCGATGGACAGGCATTCTTTTCTATTCATACCCTTTCCGCAGGAAGTGCGACAATTGATTTCACAGCAGATAGTATTTCAAATTCACTGCCTGTTTCAGTATTGAATACTGT
>JACRII010000126.1 GCA_016235875.1 Planctomycetota bacterium | reverse complement strand
TATTCTTTATACCAGACAACAAATTTTTGAATTCCAACCTCAATTGATATGCTTGGTTTAAAATTCAAATCGGCCATAAGGTCATCAACGTCTGCATTTGTTACCGGTACATCCCCTGGCTGGATAGGCAAGAAGTTTTTTTCCGCCTTTTTATTGAGGCAATTCTCTAAAATCTCAATGCACTCCATAAGGTCAACCGGATTGTTATTGCCAATATTATAAAGTCTGTACGGGGCGAAACTTGTAACTGGATTAGGTTCTTCCTTTTCCCAATGAGGGTTTACCAGTGAATACCGAACCCCGGTCTGAGCAGCTAAATTTACCACAGTATCAAATTTCTGCGCAGAAAAAAGATTTTCCAATGCTTTCTTCTCAGATATATCAGTTTTCAGAAATCTGAAGTTTTTCATTTCAGTAAGCTGTTTCAATCTATCGATTTTCAGATTTACATCATAATAATTACTAAGATTGTCAACACCAAGAACGTTACCACCACATTCAATGGGCCTCTTACAAAAATGAAACCCTACAAAGCCGGTTGCACCGGTAACAAGGATACATTTGGAATGTTGTGTTTTAGATGTTAAATTTTGGGATGTCATATGGAAGTAGTAGTTCTTTAGAAAATTTGATTATATATTGGCTACGGTTGTCTCAATGTTTAATCTTACATCTGTTATTTACTCTTGAATATCTTTTATCAAGAAGGGTAATATCATGATAAGATAGTATAATATTTTATACAAATTGAAAAAGATATAGAAAAAAGCATGTTCCCCATTATACGTGGTATTGATAAAAAAAATAAACAATAAACTAAGATACGTTTATAAATGGGCTTTTCATGTGAAGTTATTCGTAAGAGGGATATATGGAAAAATTCTCTTGTAATATAAAAATATTTTCCTTGTGTTTGCTGTCAATAGCGATATTAGTAATTTTTGTACCGCAGATATTTTTATTTCCACACATCACGGATGATGCATATATTAGCTTTCGTTATGCAACTCGTCTTGCTGAGGGGCATGGACTAACCTTTAATCCAGGTGAATGGGTAGAAGGATTTTCTAATCCGCTTTGGACATTGTTGATTTCTGTGATTATAAGACTGACACCTTTTGCCGCCCCGGATATAGCACGTTGGCTTGGCTTGCTTTGTACGATTTTAACTATCATAACCATTTGGCGTATATTCTACAAAAATGGAATTAGAGGCTATGAAGGATGCTCCAATTTTATCGTCTGTGCTACGATTGTCTTGTTAAATCCCGGATTCCACGTTTATGCGACCGCGGGGCTAGAGACGCCCTTGTTTACATACTTGCTTATTCTAGGTGTCGCTCTCTCCTTATCAGATCGGGATTCTCACCACTATTTAGCAGCGCTTCCCTTCGGCTTTTCCAGTATAACAAGGCCGGAAGGGCTTCTCTACGGTCTATTGTGGTTTGTGTCCACTCTAAAGCGAAACGATAAGAAACTCTCTATTCGCTACGAAGCAGAAAGATTTACTATTTTACTTCTGCCATTTATGGCCTATCAGGTATTCAGATTGTGCTATTTTAAAGCGTTGGTTCCCAATACCGCCATAGCAAAACCGCCAGGCACTTTTGGCTACATGTTTGGACTTCCCTACCTATACCCATGGATACAATCTTTAGGAGGGGTATTAATTTTTTTGTTATTAGTCCTCTTTCCGGTGAGGAAAACAAAATGTTGCCAAATGCTTTACAGGGCGTGTATTGGCCCAATCGCTGCTGGTATCATCTTCGTTGCTTATGCACAGGGGGACTGGATGCCTTTTGGCAGGTTCATTGTCCCCATATGGCCGCTAGTTGCTATCGTTGTGAGTGTGTGGGTACACTCACTTATTGAAAATCTGAAAGAAATTCATTTCCTGAGATTTAAACGATCGGCAAAATTTGTAGTTGTTGTGGTTTTGATGCTTGCATCACTATTTACATGGAGAGAGGAAATAGAGTTATACTTGAGGAATTACGGTCTGAGAATGCTTATGAGAGGAACTGACCAGATAGCTGTTGGTGAATGGCTTGCCAGCAACGTGAAGAAAGGCACAACTGTGGCAACAGGCCGGCTTGGAGGTATCAGCTATGCGGCACCGGATATTGTTTTTTGGGATACAGAAGGACTGACTGATCGTGAGCAAGCGCAGTATATTGCAGAAGGAAGGCCCGGAGGCTTTGAGAGGGACCCTATTTGGAACCGATCACCAGAAGTAATCGCTGCAACGGAGTTTTCGGATTCCAGGGGTTATACCCGTGATCTAAAGCTATTCCAATGGTTAAAGGATAATTATACATTTGTGCGTTCTTTCCCTCAGGGAACGTGTGGGAGTATTGATATATGGATATCGAAAAAATCTTTGAGTATTCTGCATTTTGATTTGCCTGCTCAATATTAAAGAATAAGGTTCTTCGTAAGGAACTTTCGGATAATGAATAGGGATAAGAGGTAGTTACTAACTACTATCCATTTATAAATACAATTATTCATACCATGATAAACTATGAAATCGCAAAACCTGTTTTGTTTAAAATTTAGTATTCTTCTCGCTATAACTGGGTTTCTTTTAGTCTTTTTCTGGAGGCAATTTTGGTTTCTTACCGATGATGCTTATATCTCTTTTCGTTATGTGAGTAACAGTCTCATGGGATACGGTTATGTATGGAATCCACCACCATTTAGACCCGTTGAAGGATATACAAATTTTCTATGGGTAGTGGTGTTAGATATTGTTTGGAGGATATTTGGAGTTATCCCACCGGAATCTGCAAACTATATTTCACTTATTTTTTCTTATCTTACCTTAGTAATTGGTTCATGTATTATATTGCAAATAAACTGGAATTCTGTCCTTTATAAATATCGTATATTTTTTGTAGGATCGTTTCTATTTGGAGTAATGACGAATCGTACCTTCATTGCCTGGACAAGTTCCGGATTAGAAACAGCAATGATGAACTTTTTCATAATCTTATGGGCCTATTTCTGCATTTTTGTGAAAAGGACACGTCTTGTATGGCCATTCGCCGTTTCCTTTGCCGCTTCACTCATATCGTTAACACGTCCCGATGGATTACTTTATGGAATGGCAACCGCATTCGTTGTTCTTCTTTTGTGGCTTGATAAAAGGGATAATATCAGCAAAAAATGGCTGTTGGCGGCGTCACCACTGCTTTTGATAATTTTCCACCTTGGGTGGAGGTTGAAAACATACGGTGAATGGCTCCCGAATACTTTTTATGCAAAACAGGTAGCTATTTGGCCTGAGAGCGGTATTCGGTATGCAATCTCTTTCCTTTTGGAGTATGCTCTGTGGTTTTGGACGGCACCCTTATTGTTGTTTACATTCAAAAAACTCTTAAGTATCAAGAAGAGTAAAAATTATCCAGATCGTGTTTGTGGCTTGCTGTTATGTTTTATATCAGGGTTATATCGCAAAGCGCCCTTAATACCAGGAATAGTTATACTAACGCTCATTGCTCATGCATTATATTACACGCTTATTGTCGGTGGCGATCATTTTGAATATAGGCCTTATAGTTTCCTTATTCCATGTATTTTTATTTCATTTATGTGGTTTTTAAATAAAGCAGGTGGAAAAGCACTGCCGTCAATCATCATGCTGCTCGTATTTATCTTTTTGTCGTATCCTGTTCCCTGGACTCATTGGGCATTGACCCACAGGCTTACAACACGACAAGAAACATTCGTAATGCGAATTCCCATAAGTGAGAGGTGGCCAAAATACATCCGCTGGTATGCATCGCTTTTTGATAGAGTACAATTTTGGCTTATTGAGCATCGTGTTTGCATGAGACACCAGGAACATAAAATTTTCTATCAACACATACTCAACGAATATCCTTCAAGAGAAGAGGGATTATTGCTATCCAGCAATAATTTTCCAGTACATGCAACATATTGTGTCGGTGTTCCAGGATGGGTTTTGCCAAAGGTAAATATCATTGATATCGGAGGTCTGAATGACTATGTTACGGCAAGAACTCCTGCCGATAAAAACAATTTCCGCCATATGGCCCATGATAGATTTCCACCGGAAGGATATGTTGAGTGTTTTTCTCCAAATGTTATAATTCGCTCAAGACAAGCGGTATTACTTCCGAGAAAAGATCCCTTGATTGCAGCTTACATAATTGAATGTGAAAAAAAATGGGCTGAAAAGATTAAGGAACCGGATATAAGGTCACACCTTTCCGTTTCTCGTAAATTTGTTTGGTAGTTTGAGCTATAGATAAATTTCGGCCTACTTGCTGAGTAACGATAGAATGTCTTTCGCTGTATATTCAATATTGAACTCCTCCATTACCCTCTCTTTTCCTTTCTTTGCCAACCTCTCGGCTAGTAAGGGGTCTTTCATTATTTTTTCAATACCATGAACAATTTTCTTCTATCGCCTTTTTCTCTGATAGATCAATTTTCAGAAATCTGAAGTTTTCCATCCCTGTGAGTTGTTTCAATCTGTTGATTTTTAGATTTACATCATAGTAATTGCTAAGATTATCAATGCCCAGAACGTTACTGCCACATTCAATGAGTTTCTTGCAAAGATGAAATCCAATAAAGCCGGTTGCACCAGTAACAAGAATACATCTTACATGCTGGGTTTTCGTTGTTAAATTTTGAGATCTTATTGTTTAACCATAATTTCGCTAATAAGCTGATGATATTGTTTCGCTGTATTTATCCAGGAAAACCGATGGCTGTATGATACAATGAAATCCCGATCCCATTTTCGCTGTAAACCTTCTTTCAGCGCCAGAGATAGTTCATCAGGGTTCCCGGGGGGTACCAATATTCCTAGCCTGGAGTCTATAATTACTTCTGGGATACCACCCACTTTAGAAGCTATTACCGGCAAACCACAACAGAGGGACTCGAGGATAACATTTGGTGTCCCCTCTGCCAGGCTCGGCAGGCATAAAACATCACTTGCATTCATAAATAGAGTAATTTCTTGGTGGCGCACATTCCCTTTTATAATAACCTCCTTTTCTAAACCATTTTTTTTAATTTCTCTATATAAGTTGTCTTTCAGTTCACCATCACCAATAAAAATAATCATATGATTAATGGCTTTTTGTATAAGGATCGTTGCTTTCAAGAGATCAAATATAGCTTTTCTTTCAATTAGGCTTCCTACAAACAATACAATATTTTTACCAAGTGGCAATCCTAATTCTTTCCGGCATATTGCCTTGCCCATTGGAGTAAATGTGGTTTTGTCCACACCATTCCTAATGGTAATCACCTTCGGTGTATTACCAATCATCCTTAAAGTCTTCAGCCGGAGATCATCAGAAACAGCCACAATCGCACAGGCCCGTCGAAGGGTATATTTTACCATATTGCCAAGGATAGGATACTTCGGATATTCGTTTATATCACTACCACGTACGGTAACCAAAACCGGTTTTTTAAATAAGCGACCGAGGATGACTGCTGCGAAACCTGAGGGACAAGCCATTTGTGCACTGATTGCAAAATGTTGATTTCTGTATTTTATCATAAACCACAAGGCTGCGAAGACAAAGGTAACTGAACGGATCCAAAGACGGTCTATCACGGGGAAGAAAAGCATCCTGGGCCGAATAACTGTACCTTCAAACGAAGGAATACAATGAAATACTTTTGTTTTCTTACTCCTGTAGCCACGAAAAGGATGCCATCTTCTTGGTTGGATAACGGTTATCTTAAAATATGGTGCAAGAGAACGGAGAAGCTCATAAACAAAGACTCCAAAAGAGGGATTTTCAGGTTCTGGAAACAGTTCTGTAAACACTACAAGGGTTTTTTTTTGCTGGTCACCCATAAAAAAATTCCTTACTCTCTATTTTAATACCGTTAACGAATCGCCGGGATTTAAATCCCTATCGATAAACATTCGGTGCCAAAGCTCGAGCCATAAAAGAGACCATAGTTTATGTTCATGACAACCACTTCCCGCCAAATGTTCATGAATAAGGTATTTTATATACTCGTAGTTAAAGTAGCCACGTGTGATTGCCCTTTCACTCAGTATAACGCTGTACAAATATGGCTTTAATTCCTTCCGAAACCAGATGTCTATTGGAATACCAAAACCCCATTTGGGTCTATAGATGTTTTCTCTTGGGATATATTGTTCGGCAAGTTTTTTTAATAAATATTTTGACGTGCGTCTTTTTAATTTTACGAATGGTGGAATTCTTGCGGCAAATTCCAAAATTCGATGATCAAGGAAAGGCGCCCTTACTTCTAACGAATTTGACATAGAAGCGACATCCATTTTTACCTGATAGTCATCGGGTAATATGGTATTGATATCCACAAACAATGCCCGATCAATATCATCTACGTCATTTAACATATCAAAAAAGTCTTCATACACATGGGCAGGGTTATAACCATTGAGAATGGCTTTTAACCTGTCAGAGTATAGTTTCTCTCTTATATCAATGCACCCCATAGGATTCTTATATCGAACCTTTACCGTATCCCTGCGGTAATTCTCATAGAATTTAATTCTATTTATGAGATAAAATCCATCCAGACTGTTTCCTGCCAATTTTAAAAAGGGGGAAATAACAAGATTGGATAAGAACTGAGGTATTAATTTGTTGTATAAAGAGGCAGTATAAACTGTCGTTGTTCTGTGGTATCCTGCAAATGATTCGTCTCCTCCATCACCAACGAGAGCTACCTTAACAAATTCCCGCGCAACTTTCGAGATATAGTGGCTTGGTATAGACGATGAATCAGCAAAAGGTTCCCCGTAGTTCCAGACTAACTGTGGGATACTATTGAGGTAGTCTGCCGTGAGGACAAATTGATGGTGATTCGTGTTATACATGTCAGATACCTTTTTTGCATAATCAAGCTCATTGTAAGGTTGATAGTCAAATCCTACGGAGAACGTGTTTACCCTTTCGTTTGATAATCTGCTCATCAGGGCAACGATAAGGCTGGAATCGACTCCACCGCTTAAAAAAGCACCAAGAGGGACATCACTCACAAGGCGGTCTTTGACAGCTTCTTGTAAGAGTTCGTTTATGCTGGAAAGATATTCTTCTTCCTTCATGGAAATCTTATCGTGAAAATGTAAAAACCAATATTGCTTACCCCTTGTACCATGTTTATCAAAGATCATATAGTGTGCAGGCGGTACCTTTCTTACATTTTTAAAAATGGTAAATGGATGGGGAACACAGATATGCGCCAAAAAGGTATCCATTGCCTTATAATCAATTTCGGGTCTTGTATCCATTCCTTCTACAACAGACTTAATATCGGAGGCAAAGGTTACTGTCCCATTTGATTCAGAATAAAAAAGGGGTTTTTCCCCTACCCGGTCCCTGGCAAGAATCAAGGCCTGCCTTTTCTCATCCCAGATGGCAATTGCAAACATCCCAAAGATCTCTTCAAATATACGTTCTCCCCATTCTTCGTAACCATGAATGATAACTTCGCAATCCGTCCTGGATTTGAAAATATGACCGAGTGATTCAAGTCTTGTCCTCAAACGCAGGAAATTATATATCTCGCCATTGAAAACCATCCAGATGGTTCCGTCCTCATTTGCCATTGGCTGATGGCCTGCTTCAGACAGGTCAATAATACTTAGTCGGCGATGCCCTAGTCCAACATGTTCCGCGATATAAATCCCTGCATCGTCAGGACCGCGTGAAGACATAATATCACGCATTTTTGTTATCTTTTCTTCAGAGATTTTACTGGAGCTTTTCTTATATATTCCACAGATACCGCACATTTTTATTTGTTTTCCTATATAAGGTTGGGTAAAGAGGTACCCAACAGAATCGTGGCGATGGGTTCGTTTCGCCCTTCGTACACGCAGGACAGGCTTAACCCATCCTTATCTATCGTCTCATCATCTTCGAGTAAATGTTTTCTATTGACTTAATCAAGGTTGTAATATCGAACCGCTCTATTGCCTGTCGGCGGGCTTCTTGTCCAAGTCGTCTGCTGACAGAAGGATTGCGCAAAAGGGAATCAACTGCTTCTGCCATGATCCCTGCATCCAGATAATTTGTTTCTTGTACCCATGTCTTTGGGTAAGGGAGAAGGCCGGTAACCCCGTCTTCAATAATTTCTCTCGTGGGACCCACGTTTGCAGCGACAATAGGCTTTCCCGCAGCCATTGCTTCAATTAAAGAGATACCGAAGCCTTCACCCCAAATTGAGGTGAAGAGAAAAATGTCAATAGCTCCAAGAATCTCCGGAATATCCCGTCGAGGGCCTGTCGTAAAAATACAATCTTTTAGTCCAAATTCTTCGATCAGACGCTTTAATTTGTCATGTTCAGGTCCATGTCCAACCATCAGAAATCTTGCATCCGGGTGCTGTTGCAAGACCTTTGCAGCCGTTTCAATGAAGAACGGATAACCCTTTTCTGGCACGTAACGGCCGATGTTGCCAATTAGAGGAACGTTGTCAGGTAATCCTAGCTCTGCCCTGACTGCAGTCCCAGAAACCTCCGGCCTGAAACGGTATGTATCCACAGCATTTGGTATTTTGATAATCTTTTTGGAAGAGGCGTAGCATGACGTTTGGCAAAATTGTGTGGTAGCCTCTGAGATTGAAATAATACAATCCGCTAGAAACGTATTTAAGGCCAACTGCTGTAGCCGCATTGCCGGGCCTTCATTGAAGAAAGGCTGATGACAGGTATAGAGGGTTTTTCGGCGCCGAAAAACCTTTGCCATGAAACAGCCCCAGAAGTTAGCCGGTATTGTATGTCCGTGAACAATATCAATATGTTCCTCATCAATCAGTCGTAAGAACTGCGTAATGGCCTGTCGATCCCGCCATCTGCACATTGCCAGTTGTTCAACCCGAACTCCCAATGCTCTTATTTCGTCAGCGAGGGGTTCATGGAGATTTGGATCACGGCTAAAAAGAGTGCAGACTACAACGTGAAAATTTTCTTTGTTGATATGTCTGCATAGCGTAGCCACATGCTGTTCTGCACCGCCAATAAAGAGTGTATCAATAACGTAAAGGATGTTTATCTTCTTGTGTGACATTACATCAATCCAATATGCTTTAGTATCTCTTTTAGCCTAGGTTCTTTTTCAGCATATTCTTTCAGCGCCATTTCTATTTTGTTTTCCCTATCCTCCAGTTCCTGATTCTTCCTTATAGCAGGGGCAAGCGCCGTCCGTCTGTCCCACAAAACGAAACCGATAAGCGCAAAGATACCAGCAAATACAATTCCGAAACCCCATAACATAAAACCCTGTAACTCGGATTTCATATCCTTGATTTCAGACTTTATATCCTTGTTTGCCGTTTTTACATCGCTGATTTCAGACCTCAATGCGCCGATTTCTGACCTCAATGTATCCCGCAAATCATCAATTCGTTTATCCATATGCTGAATTTCTTCCTTCATTATCCTCCGTATTTCTTCTACGTCTGATTTTGCCAGTTCCGCAAAGAGATTCTCCCCAAACCAAGAAGCGGACAGCATGAGTAAGACGACCGTGATAATTTTTACCTTCATCATCCCCCCTCCTTTCGTGAAATTTTAGAAGTTTTTTATTTTGTTTAATCTGCATAATCTGTGCCCTATTTTGGTTGTGGCTATGCCACACGATGTCCCTGTGGTTACACAATTAATGCCCTGTAAATATCAACGAGATGGTCAACATATCTGTCCCAGGAATATTTTTGTGCCTCTATTTTAGCGTTTTTTGCTAAATAGCTTCTTAACTGTTCATCATGGGCTAATCGAATAATGGCATTTGCTAACTCTTCAATACTACTTGGTGTTACCAATAATGCCGTATGTTGATCTTGTAAGACTTCTGTGATTTGCCCTATCTTTGTGGCGACTATGGCCTTTCCTGCGCTGAGGTATTCGAAAATCTTTATTGGAGAATTAAAAAACGGTATCCCTACCCCTTTATAGGGTGCAACGACTACGTCGGCAATAGAAAGTACCTCTGGAATTTTTTCATGCTGGACATAGCCCATAAATCTTACCCTGTCAGAAACCCTTAAGTTGTATGCCAAATCTTCAAGTGTTTTCCGTGTCTGTCCTGTTCCAACAATTAATAAGCAGGCATTGGATATCTCCTTAAGAATTTGCGGAAAGGCTAAGATGAGGTCTTCGATGGCATACCATACCTGGAGTGTTCCGGTGTATGCGATAATAAATTTATCTTCGCAACCGAGAGAATCTTTTATACTTTGTGCATCAAATTGCTTATTGAATGCTGTTACATCAGCAGCATTTGGTAAAACTGTAATTTTATCTCTCCGGTTAATTAGGTGATTATCCAATAAAAATGACTTTAAATTGTTTGAAACGGCAACTACATGGTCTGTATTTCTGAGGCAAAATTTGCGAATCATCTTCGCAGTAAACTTCTGGATTGGGGCAATATCTTTTGTAAATAATTTTTTTTCTTCAATACCGGGGCCATTAATCTCTGTTAGATGGGGAATGCGAAGTATCCTGGAGGCCAGTATTCCACCAAAAGAATACAAGCCCCATCGTTCATGTATGATATCAAAGCGATGGAGTCTGTAAAATCTAAGGATGTGTAACAAAATATTTATGCTATTTATCATTCCTGTAAATGGGAAAATGCGGTGAAAAAAGAGACGTAAATATTTGTGTTTAACCGTAAGATAGCGATATTTTTCAAATTCAGGCAGGAGGGCATTTTCATTTATTGTTAATAAGAATAGTCTGTGTCCTTTTTTCACCAATCCTTCAATAATTTTCAGCACATGTATCTTATAACCCTCACCTTTTGTCAAATCCAGACCTCTGTCACCTATTAAGTATAGTATGCTAAGATTTTTTGAATTCTCCATAATTCTAGGGTTATGAATGATAGTATCATTTTCCATAATTACCAATAGTAAGTAGCGAACGTTTGGATGAATACACTGTGAGTAAATGTTAAAAATTCGTATTAATTTTGCTCTTGGAGCAAATGTCTTTATTATAACATATTTGGTAAGACCATTATAGATTCTTCATTCCGCTCCGCTTCATTCGGAATGACATTGTACACGTGTCATTCTGAGACAGACAAGTCGAAGAATCTCTTTTTGTGTTTAGATACTCAAAGCATAAGGGTTTTACCGAATATGTATTTCAAAAAGCTAAATTATTATGTTTTTTCCTGTTTGACTTCAATTACAACTTGCCAGCCTGCATAATAATATAAGAACCCCCTTTAGGGGTAGTAAATGTTTTTGTTATTTTCCAGGTATCTGGCGGATTTTTTACAAAATCAGGAATGCTTGTCCCGTAAAATTTGTTGAGTTCAACCAGGTTTTCCAAATTAATAATGATATAACAATCCGAAAAGTCTTTAACACTCGTATTCATAAAATCTACAATTACATTATTGTAACGATATGCATAAAGGTATTCCAATACTCCTTTTGTTGCACAATCTGTATATATTTTTTTCTTTGGTGGTGTACCAAAAATTGAAATAGCCGTTCTTTCGTTATGGGTTAACTTTCTAATACTTTTGTTTTCTGCGCGGACTACATAGAAAGAATGAAGGAAAATAATCACTAATAGTATTGGGATTAAGTAACATGTTTTGTCAATTTCCTTTTCGTGATGGGTGATAATGTAAATGCAGAATAAAATTGATATTGAAAGTAGTAAACAAAACACGATATCTGTAATGGTATGCTCGAATAAATTTAGAAAAATCATAATAAGATCAATTGCTATTAAAGAGATACAAAAACTTTTTGTTTTAACAAGGTTTTTAGCAAGTATGCCTTTATATGCATCGTATAAATAAAAAGAGACAATGATAATCCCCGGGAAAATTAGGGGATAAAAGTGACGTTGAGTTGCTAGTAACGGTATGTATGACTTTAGGCTTGTACTGCCAAAGGTCAGTATTAAATATAAAGAAATAAACCAAAAAATAAAATATTTTAATTCTTTAGATTTGCTGAGAACAGCATACACAATTCCTCCTGATATAAGATAAAAATAAAATCCAAATATGTAATTTCCCCTTAAGAGAATATACGGTATTGCATAAGTTAGTCTTTTATATAAAGCACCGTTATAAGTAAGTTCTAGCCGTCGGGAAATACCCTGAGTTGCATTATTTACCGTGAGAAGCCGCTCAAATAAATTTCCTGTTTTATAATAATAAAAACCAAATTCCAGTAACAATATTAGAGTAAAACCTAAACCAATAAATAGCCAAGAGACCTCAAATTTTTTGTGGCTAATCGTAATGATTAAAATCCAGATACATAATATAAATAAAACCAATATAGCAGTTTCTTTTAGTAAGTAAGACCATCCAATACTCAAACCTGTTAAAAAGGAAAGGGAATACTTGTATCGCTTGACATGCGTCTCAGTGTAAATAAATAGTATTCCGCTAGTAGAGATGAAAGTAACAAGAGGTAAATCTGGTGTTAATAAAGTGGCATATATCGAATCTATCGGTAGAAACAACATAAGCAGCGAAGCAAGTAATCCTATATCTCTATTAAAAAAAATAGTACCGGCCGTAAATGCAATAATGATATTTGCGATAGAGCAAATTAGTAAAAATAAAACAGAACTGACTTCGCTAAAACCGAAAACTTTAAATGCGAGTGCTGTTGGTAAGATTAATCCCAGTCTCTTTGAATGGTGTGAATCAAGGTAAAAATCACCATTTGCAAGCGTAAAGGCGGCTCTGTTATATTCAATATCATCTGACCCAAAAAAACCATTAAAGTAAATAACGCGAAATACTATTGCGAAACAAATTATAAGCAACAAAAATAAGTAATAAGCCTTTTTATTTCGGAAGCATGGTAAATAAATTTCCTTTAGCATTGCAATAGTTATTTTCTTGCTCCTGATACTAACTCGGTTTAAAGGATTTCCTGCATCAGATTTATAGAACTTGATGGTACTGATTTTAAAATGGTCATCCAGTGATATATTTCAGATGGTACTTTTAGAAATGTTTATTTTTCCCATCAAGACATTCTAAAATCTTGTCTTTTCTGATCAAAAAATTTATCAGTACAACTCCAGTTAAATAAATTGGTAAACGTATAAATTGGATGGTTACTTAGAAAATATTTTATCTCCGACTTCGTATATTGTACAACCATAATTTTCTATGGTATTAAAGTGTTTTAAAATATTCCAATGACGAGGAGGGTGATCTAAAAAGGAAGGCATCTCTTTTTGATAAATTTTGTTTGCATAAAATAAATAGTCCTTGTCCACAATAACATAGGAATTTCCAATTTCATTGACATTTTTTTCATAAAAAGATTCAATTTTTATATTTTTTTTGAACCCATCTAAATACTCAAGTATAGACTTCGTTCTATCATCGGCATATATAAGTTTTGGAGGGAGTTCTTTAATAAATGCTGAAATATTTCTTCCGTTACAGGGATTATTAATTAAATGCCTTAAGGTCATATAAATGGAAGGTGCGATATTAAAAAAGACAAATAAACCTACAATTCCTAACCCAAACCACTTTGTACAGCTGTATTGAATAAAAGGTAATAAATATAAAATACTTATTGCTAATATAATAATCGAGATAAAAACAATATCAGACAATGAATGTTTTACAATATTAAAAATAATCATAACTATTAACGGCACTGCTAAAGAAATAATAAGCTTTCTTGATAAAATATATAACCGTTTGAGCTGAATCTCCTCATATAATCTATTCAGGTAATATCCTGATAAAATAATACTTGGACAAATGAAGAGATACATATAACGGTCTACGAGTTGTAATAAATTGTATGATTTTAAACTGGTAGGGCAAAAATTGAGGCTCAAAAACATTACTCCAAACCAAAGAACAAAATACCATAATTCCTTTTGTTTTCGTTTTTCTAAAATAACTAATGTCATACCTGCAAAAACAAAGAAAAAATTGAAACCGAACACCCTATTCTCAAGCAGTACATTTAGTAAGTCAAAAAACATTCTCTTTAATAAAGTATAACCATGATAGTGTATCCCAGACCATACAGACACATTATGGGTTGTTTCAATAGCGTGAATTCTATACAAAATATTACCTGTTTTGAAAAAATAATAGGTAAGTTCCGTCATTATTGGGAGTAAAATACCGATACCCAGGTATATCCATCCAAATTTAGCTCTTTTTTTAAAGACAGATATAGCTACATATACAAATAAAAAAATCCCAAAAAAAAGGCTGTATTCTTTTGTTAAATATGCCCAACCTATGGAAAGACCTGAAATAAAATAAAGAATACTTTCCCATTTCACAGATCTCATTTCACAATACAAAAAAATTATACTACAAATCGAAATAAAGGTTGATGCCGGCAGATCGGGTATAAGAATGGTTGAAAGGGCTACATCAAGCGGTAAAAAAGACAGTAATATCACAGCCAAAATACCAACTCTTATATTAAAAAATAATGCTCCTGAAATAAACACGAGTCCTATGTTTATCAGGGAACACAGAAATGGATAAACCATCGAAATGTATTCATTAAATCCGAATAGTTTATACAGAATAGCAACTGGTAAAATTAACCCAATTCTATTATAGAAAGGATGTGCTTGTGTCTTAAAATTACCATTTGCTATGTCAAGTGCATTCTTTGCGTATGCTAAGTCGTCAGAGCCAAAGACACTAAAGAATACAAACCTCATATAAAAAGCCAACGGAATAGCTAGTAACAAAAAGAACCAAAAATATTTATTGTTTTTAACTGTATCGATGGTGTTTCCGTGGTGTTGCGTTACTGCTTTGCCGCCTTCCAAATTAATCTTTTCCTTTTCCATTCTCTGAGTCTTAATTCAAACGTTTATTTGATCAGTAAATTCCAGAAATTCAATTTTTCAAAAATAATTTACCTTGTTGTTTAATATTTACCGATAACCAGAGAATAATTATTGCTATTACATTACTTTGTTAAAAAACGTTTGTTAAAAAATATTTTTAAGTCATAAGTCTAGTTCGACCTAACTTACTACAAATCAATGCTTTGCAACTTATTTTGTGCTTGACTTGTTCCTTTACTCCTGCTATTAATTGCACTTGTGAACTTTTTGATCAACCAACAACAGGAGCAAAGGATTTGAGTATTTTTGGCGCAAACATCCCTCTGTTAAATAAGTTTCTGAAAAATTTCGCCTCTTGCTTTAGCAAAAAACAAATGGCCATGTTTACCCTTGTCATCTATGCCTTGTTCAAAGACTATAAAAGAAACTCCCTTGATGCAATGGCAAAAGCCACTCATACCGATTATCACAAATTTCAATACTTTTTCTCAGATTCAAAATGGGATATCCAGGCAATCAAACGCACAAGACTCGAAATCATTCAACAGCAAAGAACTACTGCTTCCACAAAAGATGGGCTTCTTGCCATTGATGATACCGGATGCCCTAAACCCTTTGCAAAAAAGACCGAGGGGGCAAAGTGGCAATATTGTGGACCACTCAAAAGAGAGGAGGTCTGCAATGTTGGCGTTGGCGCAGTCTTCGTCTCACAAGCAAAGCACTTCCCTATCGACATAATACCGTATCTCCCTGCCTCTGAATTCCCAAGAGGAGAAAACCATTCTCAATTTAAAGACAAGATACAAATCGCCATAGAACTTTTCGACCTCTACGCAGAAAGCATCGGTTTCTCTGGCACTGTCTTCGACTCATGGTATGCTGCAGCCAGGTTCCTCAAACACATCCATGAAAAAGGCAAATTATTCTACTCTGAAATGAAATCCAACAGAAACATCTTCATATACCATCCAGTAAAAAAGATACACTGTTGCATCAAACCAGATGAGCTCGTTACCCTCATCAAAAAACATTACTGCGATAAAATCAAATACGTAAAATTCAAAACCACGGATGGCTCTGAAGTTTCACATAAAACCTATTCGTTTGAGGCAAAGCTGAAAGATTGTGATGTACCCATCAAGTTTGTAGTCATTTTTGGCAAATGGAATAAGGATGATGACGACAACAACTATCATATCCTTACTACCAACAATCTACGTGCCTCTGCCAAAACTGTAGTTACAAACTACCTGCTACGTTGGGGTATTGAACACTGTTTCAAGGAATTAAAGGACACCTTTTACTTTGATCACTACCACGTCAGACATATCAACAAGATTGATAGATACTGGAATTTCTGTCTTGTTGCATGGACTCTCACCTATTGGATCAAACAAAATGCCTATCTTACTAAAATCCTTGAAACGAAACCAACAACCTTCAACGAAATCAAACAGGCTGTCAATTCCATACTCGTATTCGCCTCTACCAACGCCTTATCAAAGAACGAAAAACTTGCCGATGGCTATTTTAAAATTAAATCTAAACGACTTAAGAAAAAATCCGCCGCTTAATTTTTAACAAAGTAATGCTATTATTAACGGCCAATATTTAGAAATGCTTTGCATCAGTTTTCCTGAAAGTCAAAAAAGAATCTTATTGATCTTTTTGTAGTTTGATGGAAGGCAATTGATACACATGGGAAGTTTTCTATGCATTGCCAGATTACGCCTGAAATCAATATATTTGCCTGAATTCCAGATATCCAGAAATCTCTGGTTTATAATGTTGCCCAGTACGTGTTCACCAAAAATATCAAAACAGCATGGCAACACATCTCCATCGGTTGTAATTACTGGTGTCCTAACTTTTTGAGGACACAAACCTTTATCCTTTAATTCAAGATTGCCTTGTTTATTGACGACGTATCGAGTAGGCATCATTGTCGAATTAACGAAGTAGTCTTTTTCCAGGTTTTTCACATATTCCGTATCTTCTTTTGAGCGATCAATATGGAGAGATTTTAAATATGCCCTGTCTACGCCCAGATCACGTGCAAGTTTCTCAAAAGCATTCACCTCGTGTATATTTTTTTGTGTAACGACCATCTGAAGGTCTATGGCGGGGTAGGATAATCTCCTATGACTCCTCTCCTTAACAAATAATCTTATGTTTTCAACCAGTGTCTCGAAGGGAGCGCCAATTCGGATAGATTCGTAAGTATGTTTAGATGCGCCATCCATGGATATTGCCATAAAATTAAGTCCGGAGTCTAACAAACCCTTGCGAGCCTCGGCATTTAATAAAACGCCATTGGTCAGCATTGAAACGCACATCCCCTTATCAGAGGCGTAGCGAATCATTTTAAAAATATCTTTGTTAAGCAAAGGTTCTCCGCAATAGGAAACCCCGATAGTATTGCATACAGGGACAATATCATCAATAATCTTTTTGAATAGGTCGAAAGACATAAATCTATTTTTTCTGCCTAGGTCTGCCTTTACGGAACGGCAAATAGTGCAGTTGAGGTTACAGACGCTGGCCGTTTCAATAACAATATCGTTTGGGTATTTATGCAGTCTTTGAAACACACGATGTAAACGAGAGGAAAGGCTGTGTATTGTTTTTCCTTTACGGATTTGCACCGGTATTTGAAGCCACCTATTTTTCATGAGACCTTTTAACATAGATAGTCCGATAGTCCTTAAAATTTCGCACAACTCCTAAAAAACTTTCCCAACTTGTCCTCATGAAAATGGGGAAAAGGAGTTTTTATAGGATAATGCTATAAAGCCAACTGAACTATCAAGCGTAAGTATTGTCATTACCTTTTTCCCCTCTGTCCTCTTATCTCTTCAACAGCGGATGGGCCTTTCCACTTTTGATACACGTTGTAAATTATCATATCGTTCTGCATACGTCCAATATCTTTTTTGTCGTAATTTCCCAGGTAAATGAATTCATAACCAGTTTTCTGCCATTTTTCCCCATAGTGTTCATGCGCTCGTTATCCTGCAACAAATTAACAATTGCGTTTGCCGCTTGTTCATAATCTTCCTCCTGAATAACAATACCAATATCATTTTCTCTAACAAAGTCTCCGCAGGATTCACCTGTAATGACAGGCCTTCCACAGGCCATATATTCATAAAATTTTAAACCGGATTTTCCATATATTGTACCACTACCTGTTATAATATATATCCCTGCGTCAGCCGCATTGATATAGGATGGTATCTTTTTATAGTCAACTTCACCAATAAAATTAACAGGAGAAATCAATCCTAACTTTTTTGTCAGACGTATGGTGCTTTCCCGTAAATAACCGCTTCCTATCATAATAAGCCGTACATTTGGCAGTTTTTGTGTGATATGGTTTAAAATGTGAATAATATGGTGAACACCGTGATGTGGATAGAAACTACCTACAAATAGTAAATAATAACAATTTTGATTCAACATCAGTGATCGTCTTGTTTCTTTCTTGTCTTTTGGATAGAAAAGGTCAGTGTTAACCCCGTTTTCTATAACAACGATCTTATGCGTATTCTTATGTATCCGTTGAAGTTCACTTTTTATATTTTCACTCACAGAAACAACCTTATCTGCAAGTATAAAATTTATATATTGGAAAAACTCAAATATTTTATGTTTTACACGATGGCTACCCATCCCTTTAAAATCGATTGATACTAGCCCATTTATTTCTAATATGTGCGGTACCCGTAAAACAAATCCGACAAAAGCTGGGACGATTGATAATCCCATCTCCCGAATATAAAAGACGTCGGCCTTCAACCTTATTTGATATGTAAATAAATAAAATAAGAGACATACGTAATAGATATACTCAGTAAAAAACGAAATTTTCAGTGTTGGGACATAGACGACAGGCACAGTTGTTTCTTTTTTAAGCCTGCCAATATTTGGTGCAAACAAGATGACGCTGTTCCCGAATTTTACGAGATGTTCAGTAACCTCTTTTATATGTGTTGTTGCTGCCCTTTGAAGACTCAAATTTTCATAACAAATATAAAAAATTCTCATAAAACTATGCTCATTCAGCAGATTTTATATGATCAAGAGAGAGATAGTGAAGAAATTGTTGCAACAGCCAGGTGAATATGCTAAAAACATCTCATTGTTAAACCAGCCCTTGATTAGCGTAATAAATTTTATTTATACCAAATTCGGTCTCACATTTGAAATTTAATTTGTATAAAGCAAGTGAACAACATTATGAAAATGGAGGAGATACGAATGCAGCTTGATGAGAAATTTATAGGTCTTATTGGGCTTGGTTATTGGGGGGAAGAATATTTTCCGTAATCTTTATGAAATAGGCGTGCTTCGTAGTGTATGTGATAGTGAAGAAGATGTGATTTCGGGTTACAGTAAAAAGTATGCCGAAGTTCGCTATACAACTTCAAGAGAAGAAATTCTTTGCAATGCCGAGATAACTGCGGTGGTTGTTGCAACACCAGCTGTTACTCATTATGAAATAGTGAAACAGTCCCTGCTTGCTGGCAAAGATGTGTTTGTAGAGAAACCTCTTGCAATTACTGTTAAACAGGGGGAAGAACTTATATCATCTGGTGAACTGGGCAAGATTCAATATATTTACTCTAACAGGTTGAATATAGGAAAACTGAGGACTGAAGAAAATATTCTCTGGAGCTTTGCTCCTCACGATATATCAGCCATTCTTATGCTCCTTGAAGAAGAGCCAATAAAGGTTACGGCATCAGGGGGTAATTATTTAAGCAATGATATCTACGATATAACAATAACTATATTGGAATTCAAAAATGGTATAAAGGGACACATTTTCGTTAGCTGGCTTCATCCCTATAAGGAGCAGAAGTTAATCGTTGTTGACTCAAAGGCGATGGCTGTTTTCGACGATGTAAGTAATGAAAAATTATTTCTCTATCCTCACAAAATAATGTGGAAGGATGGAAAAATTCCTGTGGCTCAGAAAGCCAATTGCCAGATTATTCCTTTCGATAAAAAAGAACCCCTAAAGGAGGAATTGAAACATTTTGTAGGGTGTATCCAAGAGAAGATGTATACCTAAGACAAACGGTATTGAAGGATTGAGGTATTGAAAATTCTTGAAGAGGCTGAGAAATGTCTTAATGCTTCATCTTTTGACAATGCCGTCCCATGCGCTTCTTCACATACTCCAAATTTTTATGTGCACGATAGCGCTGTTGTGGATGAGGATGTGAAAATGGGAGAAGGCACAAAGATATGGCATTTTCTCATATCTTAAGGGGTTCCAGGATAGGAAAAAATTGTGTAATTGGTCAAAATGTAATGATAGGGCCTGATGCAGAAATTGGAAACGGGTGTAAAATTCAGAACAATGTGTCTATATTTAAGGGAGTAAAGCTGGAGGATGAGGTTTTTTGCGGGCATTCCTGTGTATTTACCAATATTTATAATCCAAGAGCTTTTATAGAAAGGAAGCAAGAGTTTGTATCTACCCATGTCAAAAGAGGAGCTACTATTGGTGCAAATGCTACAGTAGTTTGCGGTGTTACAATCGGGCAGTATGCTATGGTGGGAGCTGGTGCTGTGGTGAAGTCGGATATATCTGATCACGCTGTAGTTGCCGGGGTTCCGGCGAGACAGATAGGTTGGGCATGTAAATGTGGAACAACATTAAAATTTCATGACAAAAATTCAGTCTGTAAATGTTGTGGTAGTAAATATATACTTAATGAAAAAGGATTAATTTCGCAAGATAATTGTGAAATGAATGATACTGTGAAATAGCTGTAAGGTTGGTAGCGGGGGTGGGATTTGAACCCACGGCCTCCGGGTTATGAGCCCGACGAGCTACCAGACTGCTCTACCCCGCGTTATTATGTGAATACATACCTGTTTGCATTTGGTTGCATACAAATATTATTAAATCAGTATATCAGTCCTTCATTAACAGTCAAGGACAAAAAAACTTTCCTTTTTCCCCAATGGTTCTGGTACAATAATTCAATTGTATAGGAATATTCATTTTATTTATGCTGGTTATACGATGGGTGGCATAGAGAATCCCCCTTTACTAAGGGGGACTAAAACGGGATGTCTTGAACAATTAAGGTGGAAATTTAAATGAAAATATTGATTGTAGGAAGCGGGGGGAGGGAACACGCACTTGCATGGAAGATTGCGCAATCGCCCATAATAAAGAAAATATTCTGCGCGCCGGGGAATCCTGGAATTGCAGAAGTTGCTGAATGCATGGATATCGAGCCAGAAAATGTAGACGGTCTTTATAATTTCGCACTGAAACAAAAAATCGATTTAACTGTCGTCGGTCCTGAAGATGCACTGGCAGCCGGTATCGTCGATAGGTTCAGGGACGGGCATCTGCATATATTTGGCCCTAACAAACGTGCATCGATTATCGAAGGAAGCAAGGTGTTTGCAAAGATGCTTATGAGAAAACACGGCATTCCCACGGCAGAATTTAAAACCTTTGATGATTTGAAACAAGCAAAAAAACATATTTCTGCGTGTGATTTCCCGCTGGTTATAAAGGCCGATGGGTTAGCTAAGGGTAAAGGTGTATTCGTGTGTAAATCGCCGGAAGAGGCAGACAAACACATAGATGATATTATGAGAGAAAAAATCTTTGGATTTGCGGGAAATAAGATTGTAATTGAAGAGTTTCTTTCAGGAGAAGAAGTCTCGATTCTTGCAATTACGGATGGAAAGACAATCGTTCCTCTCGTGTCGGCACAAGATCACAAAGCAGTTTACGACGGCGACAAGGGCCCCAATACGGGTGGTATGGGGGCATACTCGCCTGTGCCGTCAATTACAGATGATATGCAATTTTCGATAGAGGAAAATATCCTCGTACCCATTGTCCATGCCATGAAAAAGGAAAATCGGCCTTATAGAGGCGTCATTTACGCTGGATTAATGATTACCAGCGCCGGCCCGAAGGTGCTTGAATTTAATGCCAGATTTGGTGATCCGGAAACACAGGTTATTCTTATGAGGATGAAGAGTGATTTAGTCCCCCTTCTTTTGGCAGCGGCAAAAGATAATTTAGAGGATGTGGAAGTCGAGTGGCATGATTGTGCCTCTATTTGTGTTGTCATGGCCTCTAATGGTTATCCCGATAAATATGAAAAAGGATTACTAATTTCTGGGCTTGAAGCGCTAAAGGGCTTGGATAATGTCCAGGTTTTTCATGCCGGGACTTCTACTAAAGATGGGAAGGTTGTAACCAACGGTGGGCGTGTTTTGGGTGTTACGACAGTAGGAAAAGATTTACGGGAAGCTCAAAAGAATGTCTATGAGGCAATTCAAAAGTTATCATTTAATGGCGCTCACTATAGAAGAGATATTGGAGCAAAGGCCATTTATCGGAAGAATCAGTAGGTGTCCAGCCTTTACAAGAACATTGTATAAAATCGGATACAGAAAACATTTGTAGAAAATGATGTATAATTATAAAAAATATGTTCATAATCTCATCAGTTTTTTGTATATAATAATTTTTTATACTCTATTGAGTCATGTTTTGTCTGTATCGTTTGCAGGGGAGAAGGACAAGATATTTTGGAACAAAAAGTACGAAACGGAGGCTTATATCTTTGGTAAAGAACCGGTTGAGTTTTTAAGGGAGCATATTGATCTCCTTCCCAGGGGAAAGGCGCTGGATATTGCAATGGGAGAGGGGCGCAATGCCGTATTCCTGGCAAAAAATGGGTTTAGTGTAGACGGCTGTGATATTTCCGAATCAGCTATCAAAAAGGCCCTGGATCTGGCAACAGAGAATAATGTCAAGATACATGCCTTTGTTGCCGATTTGGAGACTTACAAATTACCTAAGAATACCTATGATGTGATTGCATGTTTTTATTATCTTCAACGCGACCTTGTTCCTCAAATGAAAGAAGCACTAAAACCTGGCGGAATGATGATCTATGAGACATACACTTTTGAGAACTGGGAACTGGGGTTTGAAGGCCCTAAAAACAAGGATTACTTACTAAAACCCAATGAACTTTTGGACTTATTCAAAGACTTTAAAATTATTTATTATCGAGAACTTGTTTTGAATAACAAAAAGGCTGTTGCGAGCCTGATTGCAAAAAAATAATATATATGTCACTATTACATGACGTTACAGACAAGCAGCGCGAGGCTATTACCCATATAGAGGGACCTCTTTTAGTGGTGGCGGGGGCTGGCAGCGGGAAAACCCGCGTAATTACACGCCGCATCGGCTATTTGATGTCTCAGGGTGTAAATCCTTACAACATCCTGGCCATTACCTTTACCAACAAGGCATCCGATGAAATGGTTGATCGCGTAAAACAGTTTTCATCGCATAAAGGACTTTGGGTTTCCACCTTCCACAAGATGTGTTCCCGAATTCTGAGAAGTAACATCGAGAGATTGGGGTATTCACGGGATTTTAGCATCTACGATACGATCGACCAACTAAACCGGGTGAAATCTATTATGGCCGAGCTTGAACTGGATACTGCACAATGGAAACCTCGTACTATTGCCAGTTCTATTAGCAATGCCAAAAATAAACTTGTTGGGCCAGAAACCTTTGCTTCAACAGCTTCAGGTTATTACAACCGAACTGTTGCCCAAATTTATGCAAAATATGAGTCCCTTCTTAAGGCAAATAATGCCTTAGATTTTGATGACCTCTTGATTAAGACCGTGGAACTCTTTAAGAAACATCCTGATATTCTTGAGATGTATCAGGACAAATTCAGGTTTATTCTCGTTGATGAATATCAGGATACCAATTATACCCAGTATACCATTACGCGACTTCTGGCAGATAAATATAGAAACATCTGTGTGACGGGTGATCCCGATCAGTCGATTTATGGCTGGCGCGGGGCGGATATCAGAAACATTATGGATTTTGAGAAGGACTATCCCGATGCAAAGGTGGTGCTGTTGGAACAAAACTACCGCTCTACGAAACATATCCTTCATGCGGCTTCCAGCGTGATTCAGCAAAATAAATATCGAAAGCAAAAAAACATCTGGACGGAAAATATGCTAGGTGAGAAGCTCAAGGTGATCTCGTGTGAAGATGAACACAGCGAGGCGGAAGAGATTGCGAAACTGATAAAGGGGCTTGCCGGCAGGGGGACTAAATATTCTGATATCGCATTATTTTACCGTACCAATGCCCAGTCCCGCGTGCTGGAAATTTATCTGAGAAATTATGGGATTCCTTATACAATTATCGGGGGCGTGGAATTCTATCAAAGGAAGGAAATCAAGGATATCTTGTCGTACCTCCGACTCTGCATCAATCCTCACGATGCGGTTGCGCTGGAACGCATAATCAACACGCCCACACGCGGCATAGGTAATACCACCGTTAAAAAACTTGAAGACTGGGTTGCAGCACAAGGTTCAAGCCTGTTTAATGCCATACGGAATGTGGATGTAATACCCGATATTAAAGGCAAGACCACCCTGTTAATAAAAGGATTTTCTGAACTCATTGCACATTTACAAAAATTGCCAAAATCACCCGTTGAAGAGATTGTCAGGCAGGTGATTGGAGAAACGAAATATATAGAGTTTCTCCGCGAATCCGATGAAAAGGAATCGAAAGACCGCATTGCCAACGTTGAAGAACTGGTTAATGCCGCACACGAATATGACCTAAATTATTCTGAAGGCGTGTTACAGGGATTTCTGGAGGAAGTGGCATTGGTTTCTGATGCCGATGAATTGGAAGACGACGTTGATGCTGTTACCCTCATGACCCTGCATACTGCCAAGGGATTGGAGTTTCCCGTTGTTTTTATTACGGGTATGGAGGAGGGACTGTTGCCTCATGCAGAATCCAAAGACCTGGATGAGGAGCTCGAAGAGGAGCGGAGACTCTGTTATGTGGGTATTACACGGGCAATGAAAGAACTTTTCCTCACACATGCCAGGCGGCGGACGCGTTACGGCCAGATGAATCCATCTATTGCCTCCAGGTTTTTAGATGAGATTCCGGAAGAAATTATAGATAAAATCGATAAAACAAATCGTAAGTATGCTTTTAATACTTTTAACGCAGATAACAAGACAGTTTATGACACAATGCTTAAATTTGATTTCAATGATATAGATACCCATGATTTGATAAGTCCCTCATCAGAAGATGATTCCGTGTCCTTTTCGAGTGGGGAAGTAGTTAGACATCCCGTTTTTGGTATTGGAAGGGTATTGGAGGTTTGCGGCAGCAAAGAAAAGACAAGCGTCAGGGTCAGTTTTAATATCAGTGGAACAAAACATCTCATGTTAGCATACGCAAAATTAGAAAAGGTAAAATAAATAAAAGGGGAAATTTCCTATGGAAAAAGTATATATGGACAACGCCTCGGGAACACCTGTACATCCTAAAGTGGTAGAGGCTATGATACCGTTTTTAAAGGAGGGATTTGGCAACCCCTCTAACCTGCATCAATTTGGAAGGATTACGAGTGATGCCATACAAACAGCGCGAGGACATGTAGCGAATCTTATTCATGCCAAACCTAATGAAATCATATTCACATCGAGCGGTACCGAGGCCAACAATTTTGCCATAAAAGGTATTTTGTCATCCCACAAAAAAAAGGGAAACCATATTATTACCACACAAATTGAACATTTTTCTGTGCTTAATCCGTTAAAATCACTAGAAAAATCTGGATGCGTGATTACCTATTTACCTGTTGACAAATATGGGATGGTGAATCCGGACGACGTTAAAAAAGCCATCACACCAACGACGACGATGGTTTCTATTATGTATGCCAATGGGGAGATTGGGACAATTGAACCAATAAAAGAAATCGGGGCTATTACAAAGGAGAAAGGTATTATTTTCCATACAGATGCGGTTGCGGCAGCGGGGAATATACCTATTGATGTTTTGGATTCCCATATCGATGCCTTGAGTATGTCGGCCAATCAATTTAACGGTCCGTCAGGGATTGGTGCACTTTATCTCAGGGAGGGAGTAAGGATACTTCCTTTCGTGGAAGGGGGTGTGCAGGAGGGCGGCCGCAGGGCAGGCACTGAAAATATTGTTGGAATTGTTGGCATGGGGAAGGCATCTGAACTGGCGAAATTAGAAATGTCGCAGCGCATGAACAAGATACAGAACTTGAGAAATCAGCTAAGAGACGGTATCATGAAAAGTATAAATCATGTGTATCTCAATGGACATCCAACGAATCGTCTGCCAGGCAATCTCAGTCTGTGCATAGAGTATATTGAGGGCGAATCGGTTTTACTATTTCTGGATATGCAGGGGATTGCCATTTCAAGTGGCTCTGCGTGTACTTCGCGGTCGCTCAAGGCGTCTCATGTCATCATGGCTGCGGGTGTCGATGCTGCGCTTGCTCAGGGGACAGTTCTTTTCAGCTTAGGGATTGACAATTCTGAGTCAGATGTTAACTATGTATTGGAAAAATTACCACCCATTGTGGAACGTTTAAGGCAAATGTCGCCCTTGTATAGCCAAAAGAAATGAAATGAAATTCGGATAATTGATAGGATAGGAGGTGTGTTATGGCGCCTATTGAGGTTGAAAAGAAAAGATGTACATACGAGGATTATCTTAAGACCCCAGAAGATAAGAGGTATGAACTTATCAATGGAGAATTACTCATGACACCATCACCTGTTCCTAATCATCAAAGAGTTTCGGGAAAACTTGAATTTATATTGAGAAAGTTTATTACAGAAAATAACCTTGGTGAGGTGTTTTATGCTCCGTGCGACGTTTATCTTGACAACGAAAATGTAGTTCAGCCGGACATATTATTCATATCGAAGGATAGATTGGGTATTATAGGAGAAAAAAATATACAAGGTTCACCTAACCTTGTAATAGAAATAATCTCGGAGCATAGTGTGTACAGGGACATGGTGCAGAAGAAAAGGCTTTATGCGAGATTTAGTGTAAAAGAGTATTGGATAGTAATTCCGGAAGAGGAGGAGATAGAAGTTTATGTCCTGGAAGGGAATGCCTACAGGCTTTATTGTACGTATAGGAAAGTTGATGAGATTGTATCACCTTCCCTGAAAGGCTTGAAAATACCATTAAAAGAGATATTTTAAGATAAGGAGTTTTATATGCAGTACAGTCCAAAAGTCATGGATCATTTTGCAAATCCCCGTAATGTAGGAGAATTTCCTGATGCTAGTGGTGTGGGAGAGGTTGGGAACCCGGCGTGTGGCGATATTATGAAGATGTCCATTAAAGTCGAGAATAACGTCATTGTAGATGTGAAATTCAAGACCTTCGGTTGCGGCGCCGCAATAGCCACCAGCAGTATTTCTACTGAAATGATCAAAGGAAAGACCGTAGATGAGGCATTAAAGCTCACTAACAAAGCGGTGGCAGAGGCATTAGGTGGACTACCCCCGGCCAAGATGCATTGCTCTGTGCTTGCTGAAGAGGCCATCGAGGCAGCCATTGATGACTATCTCAAGAAAACGACTGGGAAAGGTCTTGAGAAAAAGAAACCACATGCACACGACGAACATCACGGGCATTAAAATTCCCCCTTCGAAAGGGGGCTGGGGGGGTTGTAAAAAATCATATGAAAGCAGATGAAACCTTAGATTGTTACGGACTTATGTGTCCCATGCCTATTTTTAAAACGGCAAGTAAAATTAAAGATATTGAAATAGGCAAAGTGCTTGAGGTTGTTGCCACAGACGAAGGTATTAAAAAGGATATTGTTTCCTGGTGCAACACCACGGGAAATAAACTCCTCGGTATTGAAGAGGCAGAAGGGGAGATTCATGTCTTTATCAGAAGGTTCAAATAAACCTCAGATGTTATCACATCTTAAAAAATTACTTTCGTATCATGAGTTGCTTATCAATATTACCTTAAGGGATTTGTTTGAAAATTCCCCATGAGTGTTTATATCCTGTGCCACAATTCAAAAGTCAGTAATCGTCCTATTAACTCGGAATAATTTTTCTCACCATTCATATGCGAATCAAGAATTTCTTTTATCTGCTTTTGGTTAAAATAATGTCTTTCCAATGTCCTTTTATCCAATAAAATATTCAAGATATAATCTCTTAGTTTTTTATCGTTTCTCATCCAGTTATCATAATCTGCAAAGTGTTTTGTATCTTTGGGAAATCTTCCCCCGGTAATACGATTAATTGTTTCCTTAAAATCTTTTAATCTCTCGTGGATTCTTATCTGCCAATTAGTAGGAGTAATTGGTAATCCAGTTTTTTGCCAGGGAATATGAGAGATGTCAGGAAACATCCTTTTGAGTGTCTTTCTATAAATTCTGCTGTTTGCCCTAAGATTAACTGGAATTGTGAGTATGAAATCTATAAAATCGTTGTCGTAAAAAGGACATCTGTATTCAAGTTGGTTGTGCATGATAACTAAACCATTCATTGTAAAACGAGTGACTCTACTGAGATGAAGGAAAAAGTGGTCGCTTCTATTTGCGTATAATTTGTTGTTATAATTTTGTAGAAGTTGTTTGAAGGATTCAAATACAGTGTAACGTATACTTTTATAATATGTTTTTTCGAAGAGACCGGAGATAAGTTCCTCGTTAAATTCTCCCGTCATTATATTATAAACTGCATGCGTAAATTCGTTATCGTCTTTAGCCGTTAATATTTCATTCGTTAAATAACTACCACCAATTATTAAATCTCCTGCTAGGCCGCTGAGTCCAACATCGATAAATTCCCTCATTTCAGTGTAAGTTTGAATTCTAAATGCATGTATACAATTTAACATTCCGTCTGTTATATAAACAGCCTTTTCGGCATCCGAGACTAAATCGCTTGGTTTGAGTTCAAAAAAATGATGTACGGCTCCTAATTTATTTGCAATCTTCTTTGCAAATTTAGCATCCCTACAATTCAGCTTACCAAAGGTAAAGGTGTGAACTGGGTAATGTTCTTTGGGGATAGAGGCAACGGTTGTCCGGGAATCTAATCCGCCGCTTAATGGGACCCCTATTCTGTGTTTTCCTTTCATTTGGCGTTTTATGGCTTGTAATATAAGTTTCGATAATTTTTCAATATAATATTCTTCTGGATAATCTTTGTGTTCTTCGTTGAAATTAAAGCTCCAGTAGTGTTCTATTAAAACTTTATCTGTATCATAGGTCATTATTGAAGCAGGGGGCAATAACTCAATTCCCTGGAAAAATGTTTTACTACCCAAGATATAACCAAAAGAAAAAAAGTCTGCCACCGCACGATCATCCACTTTTCTTTCGAAAGTTTGATCTTGTAATATTGCTTTTACTTCAGAACCAAATATTAAGTATCCATTACGCTCAGCGTAGTATAAAGGTCTTAACCCATATCGATCGTTGATTATTAGTAAGTTCCGGGATTTTTCACACCATATAATAAGTGTAAACGATCCATTTAATTTATGCACAAAATCTTTTCCATATTCTTCATATAAGTGCAAAATAAATTCTGGATCATTGTTGATAGAAAATTTATGCCCCCGAGAAACAAGTTCTTGTTTTGCATTTTGATAATCATAAATCTCTCCGTCCATAATAATGCACAATGTTTTATCTTCGTTAAATATTGGTTGTGGTTCTGGATTGAATATGCCCAGATGTATTCTTCCTAATCCAACTGCTTTGCTCACATAAGTATCGGTTTTGTGCCACGTTTCATGTTTGATTGATTGACACATCATGGATAATAACTCTTCAATAACGGTATTCTTGCTTTTTGATGATACAATCCCAACTAACCCAGGCATTTTACTTTCTCATTTCGTGTAAGAGTGATTTCATTTCATCGAAGAGATTTTTGAAAAGTAATCGAATGAATAGTAAATAAATAATAATTCCGACAGATGAAGAACTTATTAACATGCCAATATCATGTGCGTGGTATATAACCATTATTCTTTGATATATCTCAACACCAATTATCAAGGTTATTGAACCAATTATTGCAGGATAAATTGCCTTGAGATAATTATACATACTTAAATCTATTAATTTATTTGTTATCTTTTGAACAATCAGGAATAAAAAACTTTCCACAATAGTTACTGCTGCCGCGACACCTACAATTCCATAATTTGCCCCAATTATAACAGCTATCGTGAGCACAATTGCAGTTAAAATATTCCATTTAAATTGTATATCCGCCCGGCCCTTTGAAAGCAGTATAGAACCCACTGTTGTTCCCACAGATTTTAATACACCTGCCAGGCAAAGAACCTGTAACGGCAAAATAATTGGCATCCATTTCGAGCCATAAATAACTACAACAAATTCTGGTGCAACAACAAACATTCCGGCAAGCATGGGGAATGTAATTAAAGAAATATACCGCACGACTTTAAGATACCCTTTTTGTAAGGTCTTATTATCGTCTTGAATTATTGAAAATGCAGGAAATGTTACTCTTGTTACAAGGAGGGATATCTTAGACAAAGGAAATGTTATCAGATTATATGCAAGGGTATAATATCCCAACGCAGACGTACCAAGCAGTTTTCCAATAACCAGATAATCCGTATTTGAGTCTATATAATTAAGAACTCGCGAACCCATAACGTGACTACCAAAACCAAAAAGTTCCTTAAAATGTGCAAAGCTGAATTTTAATGAGGGTCTCCACGAACTTAGTCCCCAAAGTATAAAAACTGAAATGAAACTGCCGGAAAGTCCGCCATATACTAAACTCCATACCCCATAGCCATTCATTGCCAAAAAAATGGATATTAAACCTGAAACAAGTGTGTCACAGATTTCAGCTATTGTTATTTTTTTAAAATTGAGGTTTTTTTCAAACAATGTTCTCTGTACAACGCTTAATGGCCCAAGTATAAGACCTACTGAGATAACAACAATTAACCAACGAACAAGTTTTTCTTGAAAAAAATCTGCAATAAAGGGTGAGACAAGTATACTTATAATACAGAGCATTGCACCCATGCCCATGCTTGCCCAGAATGATGTTGAAAGATGTGTTTCATCGAGTTTCTTTCGTTGAATTATCGCTGCACTCAGCCCTAACTCATTAATCGTACTAATGAATCCTAGGAAAATTGTTGCTAATCCGACGATGCCGAATTCTTCTGGATATAGTAATCTGGCGAGAATTACATTAACTATGAATCGAAAAATCTGAGTTGAAAACTGGGATATTCCAGTCCACAATATGCCAATAAGGGTCGATTTTGTAAGTGTGTGTTTCATTCACCTACCTTTTTGCCAAAATAAATACACATGAACGCAAATAATTATAAACCATTCAGAGTATAATTTTTTTAATAGAACTTGGCTGGTCTTACGAGAGATCGGAAAGTCATAGATAAACCCAAATCTCAGACAGCAAGTAAAACATGTAAAACATGTAAAATATTAAAAGTATCAGGAAAAACTTGAATATAGCAGGTTTTATGATAGACTCCTAAGTCAACTATAAGCAAAGGATATCGAAATAATATAACATATTTCAATCTTCAATACGAAAAAGGATATTGAGTATTAGTATGTTCCTTAAAGAAAATCAGCCAAATTCTTTTGTTCGGAAAATTCTTAACAGGTATACAATCTCCTGGAAGGCAACCAATTCGGTGCTGGCTAATGAGTTGCTCCTGCGCGAAATACTAAAAACAGTACCTTACGTAAAAGGGCGGTTGCTGGACATAGGGTGTGGTGAGAAACCGTATCTGGACATTTTTTCTCCACATACTGTTTCTTATACAGGAATAGATATACCTCAGTCACTACATAAAAAAGATGCCGTTGATATCTTTGCTAATGCACACCAATTACCATTCAAAAAAGACACCTTCGATACGGTTCTTTGTCTTGAAATACTCGAGCATGTTAAACAACCATTGGAAGTACTGAAAGAAATCCATAGAGTATTAAAACCAGGATGCGTTCTTGTTTTGTCTGCACCGCAAAATTACTGGCTTCATAATGATCCCGAAGATCTTTACAGATTTAGCCAGCAGGGACTAACAGAAACAGTTCAAAGGCAGGCCTGCTTTAAAATAAATTACATCAACTCGCTCGGAGGAACACGAGAATTTCTTATCGATTTTATTTGTAAATATATTCACATAAAATTAAGCACAGGTATACTTGGCAAAATAATACCTGCAACACTTAAAAAACTTATTGTAACCCTTCCTCAAATACTTTATCTCAAATTATTCAAAAACACGGATGTTAATATTCTTTTTTCCCTGGGGAATATCGTTGTTGCTGTCAAATAATTTCTTGATGCTACATCAGAAATTTATACCTTGAAAGACAACACCTACCAACTCTACAAATCATACGATAAGGGAGACATCCTTGAGTCGCCTTCACTAAAAGGTTTGAATATAGCGTTGAAGGAAATATTCTAACTTATTTCTCTTCTTTCCCCTTCTCAATGCTTTTCCGAATCATACTGCGTAAAAGAAAACTGCGTTCTGCGCCTCCCAGAAGCCTCTTTAAATTATCATACAGGGTTGGGTCTGCCACCAGGGCGCCAAGAGTGCCTTCTCCATTTTCAATTTCTGTTGTAATATTTTTGAGAGATTCAGAGGTGGCAACCAGATTCTCCATGAGTTGTTTTCCCTTAGGATCGTAGATTAGCGAGTGGAGTAATCCTTCTCCTTTTTGGAAGGTTTTCACACTTTCATTAAGTGATGCCGATACGTTGCTTAGTGATTCCACAAAACCGCTTTCATCCAGCTTTTTAAAAAACTTTGAAAATGACTCAATGATACTAATTCCGCTCTCAAGAACTGTGGTATAGTTGATTGATTCTGCACTTTTTATGAAATCTCCATCCTGCACAACTGGTTCAAGGCATGCTCCAGACGTAATCTCTATATAAGAATCCCCCGTTACATAGCTCAACCATTTAATAGTAGCAACGGAATCACGGGTTATGTTTTTCTGAACTGATTTATTTACCTGGAGTAATACTTCAATTTCTGCGCAAGGCAATTCCCTGGGTAAAATGATGCCTTTTACCTGCCCTATTCCCACGCCCATAAATCGTACCGGAGCGCCTGCCTGCAATCCATACACATTCAGAAATTTTGTTTTTAACGTAATTTGAGGTTCAAAGTATCCTTTCTGGGTACCGAGAATGAATACCATAGCGCCAAATCCTACCAGGGTTATCAAGGTAAAGATTCCCGCCCTTAATTCAGCTATTTGTTCTTTTGTCATAAAAAGCCCCTATCAACTGTATAGCCACGAAGAGACACAAATGAACACAAATGTGTAAATTCGTGTTCATTCGTGGCTGAATAGTTACATAAAATATTTTCCACCAATAAAGTCCTGTACTACCTGAATATTCGAGGTTACAAGTTCTTCCCAGGTTCCAACTGCAACAATCTTCCCTTCATGGAGCATGGCGATCCGATCCGAAACAGTTTTCACGCAGTGTAAGTCGTGCGTTACTACAATAGTGGTTATTCCCAGTTTCTTCTGTAATTCAATAATCAAATCATTGATACGCTGGGCAGTCATAGGATCCAATCCAGTCGTGGGTTCATCGTACAGGATAATCTCTGGTTCAGTGGCAATCGCCCTTGCCAGTCCGACTCGCTTCTTCATTCCACCGCTCAACTCGTCCGGCATCTTCTTTTCAATGCCACTCAAGCCCACAAGGTGCAGTTTTTCGGCTACCCGCTCCTGAATCTCTTTTTCTGTCAACTTCAGGTGTTCCCGCAGCGGATATGCAATATTTTCGAACACCGTAAGTGAATCAAACAATGCCGCCCCCTGAAACAACATTCCTATGTGTTCCCGTAACGCAATCAATGCTTCTTCATTCATCTGTGTCACGTTATTATCCAGCAGTATAATGTCGCCCTTATCCGGCTTCATGAGTCCAATTAACTCCTTCAGGAGTACACTCTTTCCCGAACCGCTTCCTCCGAGGAGTGATATAATTTCACCCTCCAATATGGATAAGTTTATACCGTTATGGACTAAAATTCCATTGAAGGATTTATATACGTCTTTAAATTCAATAATTACCTTGTAATCTGTGTCCATCCGTGTCCTACATTAATTAGAACAAAATCAAGAATAATTTTGTCAGAAAGAAATCTGAAATCAAGATTGAAATGGAAATAGTCACGACGGTAATTGTTGTAGAACGGCCTACTCCCGTTGTACCGCCTGTGGTTTTTAATCCAAAATGACAGCCAATTACTGCAATGAGCAAACCAAAAAATACCGTCTTCCCAATACCACTTAATAAGTCTGAGATCTTAATGGTTGTTAAGACTGAATTAATATAGAAAATGCGGTCTATATCAAGCTCAAACAATGCAATGACCATGCCTCCAAAAATCCCAATAATATCTGCTGTGACAGTGAGCAATGGCAAGGTAATCATCGCTGCAAGCATTTTTGGAGTTACCAGTTTTTTGATAGGGCTTGCCCCCAGTGCCCGCATGGCGTCGATCTGTTCGGTCACCTGCATGGAACCAATCTCCGCTGCAATGCCAGACCCCACCCTTGCGCCTACCATAATAGAAGTCAAAACAGGGCCTAGTTCTCTCACAAGGGATAGGGAAACTACGCTGCCGACATACATCTCTGCGCCGTATATACTCAATCCATAGATCGTCTGAAGGGCCATGACCATTCCCGTAAATAGTGCAATAATATCAACGAGAAGGAGTGAACCGGCGCCAAAGGTATCAACTTCCCGTGACACAAGTTTCAGATTGAACGGAGGCACAAAAATTCCACCAAGTCCTTTGACCGTTAATAGGGTTACTTGCCCCACCGAAAGGATAAACTTCTTAGCGATAATATCTATGGATAATAAAACATTCATTGGCAATCGTTATTGTTCCCTATAAGTTCGAAAATTTAAATGTTTTGATTATATTCTCAAAATCTTTCCTAATATAATCAAATAAATCGGGTGGAGACCAGTATACCAGGTCGTATACCTTATTTCCAAACTTGATGACGTAGGATTCGATCTTGAGTGTATGATTGTCTATTTCACATATCAGAATAGTGTGCATTGCCTCCTGGTTATCCACGAGCATGGATTCATTCAATAGTATTTTCTTATTTTTCATACCAATAAAGAGCTGACTATTCAGCATTTCTAAGGAAAGCGCCTTGTTTTCTATATCACTGGAGATGAAGGCGATCATGGCGTGATATTGTTTATGCCATAAGGCGATATCATCTTTACCTACCTTAATCATTTCCCACCCTTGTCCTGGAATGTTTACTGTATAGTTTTTATGTGGTGGTGAAAGGATACCATCTTTGACCTGCAGTTGAGCGCAACCGAGCATTAATATAAAACAGGGTACACCCAGCCAGCGGATTACATATTTAATTTGAAAATAATACAATAATTACTCCTTACGAAAAGAATCATTATCAGAGGTTATGTCCTTATATCCACAAGATTTCATCCTGTCAAGTTTTTTTCCAAGCAACTGTATCAATCTTTTTGGGTAACAATGCTTGACTTATTATTACCGTTCATTTAACATAATTAAATATGATTTCAGTCGATACTGCTGTAAAAATTGTTACGGATGTAACGGAGCCGCTGCCAGCCAAAACAGTGCCTTTTGAGAGTGCCCTGGGATTATGTCTTGCACAGGATGTCCAATCAGACATTAATATGCCCCCATTTGAACGTTCGGCAATGGATGGCTATGCGGTGATTGCAGAGGATACCGCTCGTGCCCCGGTTGAATTGACTGTAATTGAGGATATTGCAGCAGGTCTCATGCCCACGAAAAAGGTGCAATGTGGACAAGCATCCAAGATTATGACTGGCGCTGCCGTTCCCGAAGGGGCTGATGCTGTGGTTAAGTTTGAGGAAACAGAAGACCTTTCGGCAAATAATCGGGCAAAAATTCTCAGGACAATTGACAGGGGAAGAAACATTTCAAAAATGGGCGAGGATATGAAGGTGGGGCAGGTAGTGCTCAGGAAAGGTATAACCATTCGACCCCAGGAAATCGGTATCCTTGCTACCGTGGGGAAAGCACGCGTTGAAGTGTTTCCTACGCCAACGGTAGGTATTATTTCCACAGGTACTGAACTCGTGGATGTTGAATCCAAGCCTTCCGCCGCTCAGATTAGAAATAGTAATGGTTACTCACTCGCTGCACAGGCAAGGAGCTTGAAGGCAGATGTTGAACTGTTGGGTACTGTTAAGGATACCAAAGAGGAAATCTCCCGTGTAATGCACAGAGGTTTACAAAAGGATATCCTTATTCTCTCCGGCGGCGTCTCCATGGGAGAATATGACCTTGTGGGTGATGTAATGAAGGATTTAAACACACATATCTATTTTGAAAAGGTGGCGCTGAGACCGGGAAAACCCGTCATTTTTGGGAGAAAAGACAAGACCTTTATCTTTGCATTACCGGGAAATCCTGTTGCATCCTTTGTTACCTTTGAATTATTCATTTATCCCGCCATCCGCAAGATGATGGGATTTTCTGCACTCCACAGGACAACCGTAAAGGCGTCTCTGGAAGTGGAAATACTTGTCAAGAGGAAGCGCCGCGAGTACCGTCCCGCCCTTCTCCGCATGCACAACAACCAATGGTATGTTTCTCCTGTTGAATGGCATGGCTCTGCCGACCTGCTATCCACCACACGGGCCAACTGCTTACTCATCGTGCGTGAAGATGCAGAAAAACTTAGTGTGGGGCAATTGGTTGACGTCGTCCTGCTTGATTGAATTAGGACATTGATTTTCATAGTGCAGTAGGGGTTTAAGATTTTAAACCCCTACCTTAAATTTAAAAAATGATTATGACGGTTCATTTTCCCACCCGCCGCCGAGCGCCTTGTAGAGGATGACGAGATTCAGCGATACGGTGCGCTCATTCTGTACCAGTTCTTCCTCTGATTTGCAGAGTGACCGTTCTGCATCCAGCACATTAAGGAAATTGACCAGCCCTTTCGAGAACAATTCATTGGCCAGTTCCACGGCGCGGCGATTGGCGTTTACCGCCTCAGTAAGGTTTTGGCAGC